>JAYZXK010000469.1:0-3515 GCA_036141415.1 Pseudomonadota bacterium | reverse complement strand
CGTTATTGAGTACACCTACACCGATCAGCATGCGGTCCCCGACGATGTTAGCGAACCGCTAAAACCCGATTACGCCATTAACCAGTTACTCGCGCAGTTTACCGGCGGCATCGATCCGGTGGCCTATTCGCTCGCCTTTACCGACTGGTTTATTCATTTACTTTTGTCGCTGGGTAAGCAGCAAGCGTTGGCGGACCTGACACTGACCAACGCCAGTACGCTGAATAAAAATCTCGAAGACGCCGCAGACGATAACCGGTTGTCCGGGCCTGAATGGCAAGCCTGGCCCTATGCTGTGTACCGGCAAAATTATCTGGCGATGCGCCAGTGGTGGCAATTGGCTACCCGTGATGTGCAGGGCGTTGAAAAACACCATACAGACATGGTCAATTTTTCGGTGCGACAGTGGTTAGAAGCCTTATCACCGGCTAACTACCTGACCACTAATCCCAACGTCATTCACAAAACCCTGGAATCAGCCGGTGCTAACCTCGTAAAAGGGGTTGATAACCTAATCGAGGATATCCAGCAGCAGTACTTCAGGGAAGCTGAGCCCCAACGCGAGGAAACCTACCGGGTTGGCGAAAATATTGCCGTCACACCTGGCCAGGTAGTATTCAAAAACAACCTGCTGGAGCTTATTCAATACAGTCCGGACAGTGAAGAAGTCTGCGCTGAGCCAGTGCTGGTGGTGCCGGCATGGATAATGAAGTATTACATTCTCGATTTGTCGGAACATAACTCCCTGGTGCGTTATCTGGTCCGGCAGGGCCATACTGTCTTTATGATCTCCTGGAAAAATCCACAGCACGAGGATCACAACGTTAGTCTGATTGATTACCTCAAACAAGGCCTTGGTGAGGCGATAGAAGCGGTGCAGCAACGGGTACCCGGAGAACAAATCAACGGGGTAGGTTATTGTCTCGGTGGCACCCTGCTGACGATGGCCGCTGCCTGGCTGGCCCGGGAAAAGCGTAATCCATTCTGCGCGCTAACGTTGCTGGCAGCACAGACCGACTTCAGTGATGCCGGTGACTTGCGGTTATTCATCGATGAAAGCCAGCTGTCGATGCTGGAGGCAGTAATGGCCAAAAACGGTTTCCTGCCCAAAGAGAGTATGGCGGGCACTTTTACCCTGCTGCGGGCAAACTACTTATTGTGGTCTCGCTGGGTAAAAGAATATCTGCTGGGCGAACGTCAGCATCCCACTGATTTGCTCACCTGGAATAAAGACGCCACCCGCATGCCCGCGCGCATGCACGCTGAATATTTGCGCCAGTGTTATTTACATAACTCGCTGGCCAGCGGTCAGTTTATGGTTGATAACCGGCCCATTGCCCTGGCCGATATTCAGGTGCCACTGTTTGTTGTGGGCACCGCGAAAGACCATGTGGCGCCGTGGCAGTCGGTGTACAAAATCAATTTGCTGATTGATAAGGACATAACCTTTCTTCTGACGAACGGTGGCCATAATGCCGGTATTATCAGCGAGCCTGGTCATGCTCACCGGGTCTATCAGATGGCTACCCGCAAGGAAGACGGGGCTTACCTGCCACCCCAGGCATGGCTTGATGAAGTACCCTTACAGGAAGGCTCCTGGTGGCCGGCATGGCAGCAATGGCTGGCTTCGCAGTCAAGCCGCAAGGTTAGCGCCAGAACGGTGGAAGCGGTGAAGCCGTTACCGGCCGCTCCCGGCGATTATGTACTGGCGCCATAGGGCTACCATCAGTCAGGCCGATTGGTGCGCACCAGGCGCAGGTAAACGGCCCGTTGTTTTTCTTTAATTGAGTAACTGGCGTTAAAGAAGGCCACGGTCCAGACCCGCTCAGGATCGTTGAGGCTTGGCGTGGACGACCAGAAGCTGTCTTCTGGTGTAGCCGGAAAAAAGCTGGTGTTTACCGAAGGCCTGACGCAGTTACGCTCGGTTAACGAAGCCAGCTCTTTGACGTTGGGATGCGCCATCCTTCCAGTAACTCAGCGTCGTAGTCGCGGGCATATACCAATGCCTGCTGCCAGGTGAGTTGCTCGGCATCGCCGGAACAGGTTTCGGTTTCATCACTCCAGGTTTGCCCCACCGCGCAGCGCTGCCAGATTAAACCGGTTGGGATGTGTAAAATGGAATCGGTGGTGACTTCGCTGAAGACCTCATCCGGTGTAGTTTCTACGGCGTTTGTAAGGCATTCCTGCGCTGTGACCTGAGTCAACCAAAGTAAGCTAAACAAGACTGTGATTAAACGTTTCATAATTATCGTCCCGCTCTGACCAGTCGGATGCTGACGGCATCTGATTTATTAAGAAAATTATCCACCCCACTGATGAAGTCGATGGCCCAGGCGTTCTGCGCCGCATCATTGCTTACGCCATCGGCGCTGGGTTGGGCGGTCCAGTACCAGAGCATAGCGGCGCTGTCGGCACCGGTGTTGGGAAAGTACTGCGTATCTATGCGGGGCAGGGCGGTACGGCCAAAGTGCACCAGTGACATCAATTCCTGATGATCGGGCAGACGCCAGTCGTAGAAGCCGCACAATCCGGCACTATTAACCGCGTCGATGTACGCACTGGTGTTACAGCTCGTCAGCGTGCAACTGGTGTTCGTGCCATTACTATTGCCGGGCTCGCCGCCGTTGTTTTCTTCGGCGTACCAGCTGTAGCGGTGATCAAGGTCGCGCAGGCCGCCGTCGGTAGTTTTCACTTCCCACACCAGTCCGGTAACATTATCCCGCACACAGCTGAACTGCGGGGCATCCACATCCTCTTCATCACCATTGGCATTAAGCTTGGTAAAATCAAAGCCGTTTTCACCGCGCCCCGCTTTTTCCAGCACGTTGCTATCGGCCAGCGCATCGGCGCCGCGCTGGCCATCCTGGCCAGGAAACCCGTTTTGCTGATTAGCGGATAACGTGGTGTTGGTGGCCTGCTGCGTCATGCCGGTATCATTGAGCACCCGTATCGGAAATGGGCGTACCAGTACCCGCAGATGATCGGTCACTTCGTTACCGAACATATCTTCCCCGGTAAAATAAAAATCCAGAGTAGTGGCACTGTCTACCAGCGGCGCGATAGCATAGGTGTCGGCGCTATTGGGGTTGACAATGTGCGGCGCTGCATCACCGCTGTAGGTCCACAAGGTGGCAATCGGTGAGGCCGCCGGTACGGTACTGGTGGCGGTGCCGGCCAGCACAATTCGCTCGCCGCCAAACAACGCCTGATCGATACCAGCATCTACCTCAGGCGGTGTATCGGCGTCGGATAATACGGTAATCGAATGGGTGGTTGTATCCTCGGCACCTTCATCGTCTGTTACCGTCAGGCTGAAGGTCAGGGTTTGCCGGGCATCGGTCACCGGCGTGTCGATCACCAGCGTAGACTGGTCGGTTTCAATGCCGGTCAGTACATCATCACCAGCGGTTTGTTGCCACGCCCAGGCGCTAATTTCTTCACTGCTCGTTCCGTCGCTGTCGGTGCTATTGCGCCCGTCAAAGGTCAGCGATACACCCGCCGGATAGGTGCCGGGC
>JAYZXK010000468.1:0-6555 GCA_036141415.1 Pseudomonadota bacterium | reverse complement strand
CGCTGACGTACGCAGTTTTTCGCGGCAAAGTGATGCCAGATAACGCTGATTGACCAGATTATCCTTGCTGGCGTCAAACTTATTGCCCCAGCCATTAAAGGTAAACTCTACCGGGTAGGGGGCTTCGGGGTTGCCGCAGCTTAAAAATGCAAAATCCCGGGCCCAGGTATCGTTGTAATCTGCTTTGATTAGCATCACCCGGGCATCGGCTGCCAGCCGGCTTTCTACATCGTCCATGTCTTCTTCGCGGCACAACAATAGTACACCGGCCTGATTGGCGTTGATAATGCGGATGATAGACAGATAAGTCTGACGAACATCTTCCAGCCACGGCGCCCAGTCAGTGTCCTGATGAGGCCAGGCCAGAATAACCGCTTCGCTGGCTTTCCATTCTGGAATAAGTGAGGTGGTCACAGTGTTTCCTGATTAAGTACTTAACGGCGCAATTATACGCTGTCAGCCCTTATGGGCCAACAACTTGGGCGCAACATGTTGGTTATTTTAAATTTCTGCCGCCATTTAAATGCAAGGTCTGACCGGTGACATATTCAGCGGTGAGCAGATAGTTTACCGCTTTGACCGCTTCCTGCGCGCCGGGAACGAGACCCAACAGGTTTTTGTTGAGTGCTTTTTCGCGATATTCCTGAGTATCGTCGTCGTAAAACACCACCCGTGACGGCGAAATGCTATTACCCTTTACAGCCGGCGCATAACCCCGGGCACACGACAGGGTGAGGTTGTGCAGCGCAGCTTTGCTCGCTGCATAAGCGATATGGTTTTCGCTGCCGGTGTCCTGCACATAGTCTGTCATGTGGATGATGTCCGTTAGCGAACCGTCTTCAGACTGCAAAGCGTCTTTCAGTGCAAGGTTTAGTTGGTATGGTGCATTGGCATGTACCATCATCATGTCATGCATCAAATCGCCAGGCGCGGTTTCAGAATTTTCCGGCACCCAGTCAGATGCATTGTGGATAATGCCGCGTAACTTTGGCGCAGCGCGTTTTATTTCTTCTATTGCTCGCGAAATACCCGCCTGAGTGCTAAAATCCGCCTCCAACACAATTGCACCGGCATTTTTCAGCTCGTCAACAGACGGCTTGTGTCGTCGGTATGTGATGATAACCGGTTGATCGTTGGCCAGCAGATCCTGCGCAATCGCTAGTCCGAGACGCTGACTTCCACCGGTGATGAGTATAGGTAAAGACAAAAAATACCTCCGATAATTTTGGTACTGATTACGACTTTACACGGATTGCAGATCGTTTTAATAACAAATTAGCAGGCTATTTTAATCCTAATCTGCAGTCTGGTTAGTATAAGCTGGGTTAGTCGTTGTTACGGAATGAGTGAATGTTAGCAAAAGAAGCGGTAGTTGTGCGCGATGCGGTAAAACTAGGCATTTCCAAAGAGGCATTGCTGGTGCATGAAGCACTGGTAGATAAAGGCCTGGAAACACCTATGTTAGAAAATGGTCTGAGCGACGAGGCGAAACGCCAGCGGATAGAGCACGCCATGCGGGACGTGATGGAAACACTCGGCCTTGATTTGTCTGATGACAGCCTGTCGGAGACCCCAGAGCGCATCGCTAAAATGTATGTCGATGAAATATTCTCTGGGCTGGATTATCGTAAGTTTCCCAAGATTACCCAGATTGAAAATAAAATGCAGGTGGGGCAGCCGGTTCAGGTAAGTGATATCAGCCTTACCAGTACCTGTGAACACCACTTTGTCACTATCGATGGGACTGCCACGGTAGCCTACATTCCAAAAGACACCGTGATTGGTTTGTCTAAAATTAATCGTCTGGTAGGTTTCTTTGCCCAGCGCCCTCAGGTGCAGGAACGTCTGACTCAGCAAGTGCTGGTGGCCTTGCAGGCTCTAACCGGTACCGAAGACGTGGCGGTAGTCATTAATGCCACGCATTATTGTGTTAAAGCAAGAGGCATACGCGACAGTCTGTCTTACACCAAAACATCGGCCCTGGGCGGGCAATTCTTGGCAGACGTACAATTACGCCGGGAGTTTTTTGGCGGCTAGCCGCAGTAAATTGAGTTCAAAGTAAAAAGGGGATGCTATTACAGCGTCCCCTTTTTCGTTTTGTGATAGTTACTTCGCGCCGTCTTCCTGCTCGGAAACGATAAGGTTAATTTGATCATTAATCCCGTTGGCAGCAATAATCTCTAGCTTTTGCTTACAGTGCTGACAAGCATCGGACTGCTCTTTATACATGTCTAGCACAGTTTCTCTGGCTATGGCATTAATATAACCACAGCGAGGACAACGATATTCCAAATAAGCCTGGCTTAGCATTTTCCGTTTGCTCCTTGTTTTACCGAAACAGTGATCCCTTCATTGACAACCACAAACCATTGCCCTGCTTCTTCTACTGTACATGGGTATATAAGTGATACCCGACGCCCCATTATCTCAGTAATGAGCTCATTATTGTGAACCGTGACTTCACATAAGCTAAGTATAGCAGTTCTGCGAAATGTCACCGGCGATTCGGGAATTTAATTGCAGATAAATACTGCGTAACAGGCGGCTTAGATCAGTCCGGGGCGAAAAGTAGCAAAAAGGAGGCCGGACTTTTTTTAACTGTCATCAGGCCACCCTTTTTATGTTCTGGTTAGCTAAGTAACCAGCATTGTTGGTAAGGCGCTAAGTGAATGTCTGAGGTCTTATCGATGCGGTTGTTGCTAAACAAGTCTGTGGCGGGTTTACCATCAAACACTTCAAGAACAGTGCTCTGAAGAGTTTGTGGGTGCTCACTAAAGTTACATAGCACCAATAGTTTCTGCCCATTATCCGCGACCCGGCAGTATACAAAGCAATGTTGGTTGGTGGTTTGTAAAATATGGGTGCGGGCCTGACCAAACACCGCATGTGCTTTGCGCAAATTAATCAGCTGTTTAATACCGGTAAAAATCGCTTTCTGGGTTTTACGCTCGAGTGAGTCAGTGGCTGCTGGCGCAGCTTCAATGTCGTCGATGTGTGCGGCAGTGACGGCAATTCTGTTCACCCAGCGATCATCGTGGGCTTTGGCCGGATCGTCACGATAACTGTAGTCATTAAGTAAACCCATTTCATCACCGGAATAAAGTAAGGGGATGCCGCCGATGCTCATAATTACCCCGTGAACCAGCATGATGCGACGTATAGCGGTGTCGATTGCCTGTTGATCATTAGCCTGTAACGCCCCTTCCAGGCCGCATAACGATGCCAGTGAACCACACACCCTGCAGTCTCCGTTTGATGGATTTTCTGCAAACGGCACGCCGTCGGCATAAGAGCCCTCGAAGCGACCGGTAAAAAACTGATTGAGGAAATAGCGATGATCGTATGGGTTAATGCCCAGTTGGTGAGCCACGGCGTCATCAAAAGTCCAGCCGATATCATCATGACAGCGCACATAGTTTACCCAGCTGCAATCCTGTTCAATGGCGAAGCTTTTTTGCATCGAACTGGTGAGCAGGCGCGTCTTGCGCGTAGCCAGGCTGTTCCAGATTAGGGCCATTAACAGTGGGTTGTAGGAAAGCTGGCATTCATCCTGACGAATATATTTAAGCACTTCGTCGGGGTGAACAATGGCTTCCGATTTAAACACCACCGCCGGGGCCGTGATTTGCAGGCAGCAGTTAAACGCCTGGATCAGTTTGTGTGCGTTTGGCTGGTTTTCGCAGTTGGTGCCCATCTGCTTCCAGATGAAAGCCAGCGCATCCAGCCGTAAAGCCGCGCAGCCAATGTTTGCCAGAAATAGCATTTCTTCGGTAATAGCATTAAACACTGCCGGGTTGCTGTAGTTTAGATCCCACTGAAAACTGTTGAAGGTCGTCCAGACCCATTTTTGCATCGTCTCGTTCCAGGTAAAGCTGCCACGGCGAACCTGCGGAAATATCTCACGCAGGCTCTGCTCGTACTGGTCGGGGATGGTGCGGTCATCGAACAGGTAGTAATAGTTCTGGTAATTTTCGTCGCCTGTCAGGGCGGCTTTGGCCCAGCGGTGTTCGTCGGAGGTGTGGTTAAACACAAAATCCAGTACCAGATTAATACCGGCATCCCGTAACGCTTTAGACAGCGCCTCGAGCTCTTTCATATTGCCCAGCACTGGGTTGACTTTGCGGTAGTCAGACACTGCATAACCGCCGTCGCTGTCACCTTCCGGCGAGGCATACAGTGGCATGAGGTGCAGATAAGTAAGCCCGAGTGATTTAAAATAAGGAATTTTGGCCTGCAGGTCGGTAAGGGTAGGGCCCATCAGATCCACATAGCAAGCCATACCGACCTGGTTTTCTTGTTGGTGCCACAGCTTGTCATCGTGGCTTCTGGCTTTATCCAGGCGTTTCAGATCGGCTTTACGGTTTTTAAGCCCCATGGCCAGCGACAGCACCAACTGTGACAAATGATAATAACAGTCGAACTGATGTCCGTAGACATCCACATAACGTGTGAACAATTCGTGAAAGTGGCTGTTGAGGCGATTGGTGAAAAGCTTGAGATCGCGCTGTGACAAAAACGATAAGTCTAACCCTGCCAGTATTCTGCTCAGGCATTGTTCACTCGACGCCGCGTAATTCATCAGTATTCTCCAGCCAACTGACTTGCTTCAGGTGGTTTTACAAAAGTTTCACAAATTTGTTTACAGCAAAACTAAGCTTTGCTAGCTTTAATCTTAAACGATTAAGTTAATTTAGCAAGAAATTTACAAGTAAATGTCTATCGAAAGTCATGGCTTACTGGTAAGGACTTTATTTGATTACTAAATTCTTAATTTAAGCTAAAAGATTAAGTTTTTGTGTTTGTGTTATTTTTGTTAATTGGCGGCTTCTGGTTGCGCAGGCAAAATCTCTGGCCTGATACTTAACATTACAGCAAACACAACGGATATAAATTCAACCGAAACGATGTCATGAAAATCCGCAGCAATACAGTGGGTTTATTGAACAACGCATGCATAACTTTGAGGCAATAGCAGATGGCGTTAACTGATCCTTATTACGCGGTGATTGAAGCTGGCGGTACCAAATTTAACTGTGCCGTAGTGACTCCCGGGCGCGAGATCGTGACGGAAATTCGCATTCCAACCACAACCCCCGAAGAGACCTTAGCTAAAACGGTGGCGTTCTTTCAACAACAGCGTGAAGCCGGCTATGCGTTTACTCAGATGGGCATTGCCAGTTTTGGCCCCCTGGATCTGAATCCTGCCTCGGCCACCTATGGTTACATTACAAAGACACCCAAGCCAGACTGGAGTCATACCAATTTAGCGGGTCACCTGGCTGCTCAACTGGCGTGTGAAGTGACCATTGATACCGATGTTAACGGTGCGGCGCTGGGCGAATATCGCTGGGGCGCTGCTCAGGATACCAACGTGGCGGTATACGTAACAATAGGCACAGGTGTGGGCGGCGGCGTAGTAATCAACGGCAAACCTTTGCACGGACTGGTACATCCGGAAATTGGCCATATACTGGTGCAGCCTCCGGCTGGCATTCAGGGCGTGTGCCCCTTTCACCAAAACTGTGTGGAAGGGTTAGCTTCGGGTACCGCGCTGGGCAAAATCTGGTCGCAGCCGTCTGACACTTTTGCGGATGATCACCCGGCCTGGGATGGTCTCAGTGAAGTACTGGGGGATATGTGCCATAACCTGATGGTGACATTAAGTGCTGAGAAAATCATCCTGGGTGGCGGCGTGATGCAAAAACATGGTTTGGTTGAAAAAGTGACTGCGGCAGCCCGTGGCAAACTGAATGACTATATTGTTATGCCCGAAGGGATAAGCCTGGAAGACATCATTTGTTTACCAGGCCTGGACACCCGCTCCGGGCTGTTTGGTGCCTTGGCGCTACTGGACAGCTAAATTTCGTAGAGTTCCAGTGGTAAGCCATCAGGATCGTTAAAGAAAGTGAAGCGGCGTTGGGTGTAAGGATCTACCCTGACCGGTTCACATTCAACCTGATGATCGGCCAGATGTTGTATCGCGGCATCGATATCCGTGACTTTGAACGCCAGGTGTCGAAGCCCCTGGGCTTCCGGCCGACTGGGTCTGGCTGGCGCGCCGGGAAAAGAGAACAGCTCAATCTGTGTACCATCGGCTAATGCCAGGTCACATTTATAGGAATCGCGCTCAGCCCGGTAGTTCTCAGCCAAGACCTGAAACCCCAGCACCTGTTGATAAAACGCCTTGGATATTGGGTAATCGTTACAAATAATGGCTACGTGGTGTATAGCGTTAAACATATTATGGCACTTCCTGACCGCGGGCAGATTCGAACAGCTGATACCAGTGTTCACGGGATAGGGTTAGTGTTTCTGCTTCTGCGCAGGCCGCTATACGCTGCGGATTAGTGGTACCAATGACCGGTTGGATACCGGCCGGGTGGCGCATTAGCCAGCCCAACACAATCGCTTCTCTGCTCACGCCATAACTGCTGGCTAATTCACTTACCAGTTTGCTGGTGGTGCAGTCTGCATCGCCATTGCCATAATACTTGCCCTGTGCCAATGGTGCCCAGGCCTGTAACTGCACGCCCTGTTGCTGACAATATTCCAGCG
>JAYZXK010000467.1:0-8832 GCA_036141415.1 Pseudomonadota bacterium | reverse complement strand
AAGTCGTCTACCGACTGCGCAGCACTGAACGGACTGAATGCCAGCGACGCGGCCAGCAGGCTAGTACTGAGAATTTGCCGCATTACTGATCGCCTCTAAACTTTCCCGTTCTTTGCAAATATCAGCTTCGTTTGTCAGGCAAATGCCCAGTACTACTTCGGCAATCCAGGTACCTTCCTGCTCATATACTTTCTCGTCTACCACAACCGTACCCTGTAACCAGGTTTTTACGCGGGTAGCAATGATATCGCTTTTTACTTCATATTCTTCTACGGTTGAACCGGCACGTAATTCGATACCCTTTACCTGCTCAGATAACTGACGCTGAGCATCAAGCTGGGCGGCACGTTTCGCCAGCATACGGGCTTGGGCGTTGGTTTTTGCCATCGCCGGATCCACAGTACCAAACCCCTGCGCCGTCACTACGCCGGGTAAATCCTGAGCCTGAGCAACGCCGATAAAACCGGCCAGCAGTAACAGTAAAAACTTTACTTTCATGGTTTAATCCCTTTTTGCTTAAGTACCTCAGCGTAGACGTGATTAACCAGGTCAATCTCTACCCCTTCCCGCACTGAATCCATTAACTGATCAACAACTTCCACTTTAAATGCACCGGAGAGCAAAAACTGACGCACGCTCAGCAGTTCACGCTTACAGGCAATGGGAGCATGAGCGATAGCAGAGTTCACATCGTTGACTTTTAAATATAGCGTGCCTTTGGCTAATACACACTCGCGATACTTGTCGCGCAGGCCTTCCAGCTCTTTCGACTCGCTGACTTTCTTAATCGCAGAATACTCGTTGGCCACTGCCATATTGAGACCGGAAAACACTGTTACGGCCGAGCACATCAATAACAGCCTGGATAATTTGATCATGTTAGTTCCCTTCTGCACGCGGTGCAGTGGTGATTTCAGCAGAAGCCGAGACGCTTCCTTCTAATTCGTCTTTATCTACCGCGGATACCCGGTAGCAGTAACTGCGATTGCCTGATACATCAGTATCAACATAGTTGGCGGCACTGACAGCAGCCAGCTTTCTTACATTGCCACAACTGGAGCCGCGGTATACCTGATAAAAATCAATGTCGCTTTCAGGTGCCGGCTGCCACTGCAAGACCACGTTAGGGGCTGACTCCATAACGCTGAGTCCTTCAATGCGGGCCGGTATCGGTTTGGTTCTGGCTTCAACCACCGACGAGGCAACGCCGTTGGCGTCATAAAGATTATACGCCAGGATTTTATAGCGATAGGTTTGACCATCATCCAGTTTGCTGAAGAAGCTGCCTTCGTCAACATAACGACTGGCCGTTCGGCTACTCAGGGTTTCCAGCAGATCAAATTTGCCTTTATCTTCACGATAGATCTTATAGCCTTTAATGTCAGCATCATTGGCCGGCTGCCAGGTGAGTGTTACCTTTTTCACCTGATTACTTTTTGCCGCAAAGTTCTGAGGTGCTGCTGGTACCGCTTTGGTAGTAGCCGTCACGATATTCGACTTCTGGGTTTCCCTGTCACCATCCACCGCGCTAATGGCATATTCATAGCTTACGCCATCGGCCAGATTCCGGCGGTCATTATCTGAGTACTGAGTAATGCTCGGGGTAGTGATGGCCGTGACCAGCTCCCAGCGGGTCACACCCTGTACCCGGCGGTACAGTTTATAACCATCAATATTTTTATGTGCAGTCCAGCTTAAATCCGTACGCCGCAACATGCCCTGAGCAGCCACACTTAGTGTTACTTCATCCGGACTAACAATACTGGCAAACGCAGACGGGTCGCTGCGCAGACCGTCTTTATCCTCGGCCACCACATAATAAGAGGTTTGCGCATAGGGTTTAAGATTGGCATCGGTAAATGCCGACTGATTGGCGGGCACCACCGCAATTTCCTGCCAGCCCTCGTTATTCCAGCGGCGGTATAAGCGATACTGTTTGATGTCTACCTCGCCCGATGGCGGCCAACTGACACGAATTGTATTATTGTCTGCCGAGAGCGCAGGGCTCTGCGCCTGATCCGGGCGAGGCTTGGTTTGCGCGCTGCGCGTTTCTGATACGAAACCAACGCCTTTGAATTTATTCAGTGCCACCACGAGATAATGATAGGTAGTGCCGTCCTTTAGAGGCTGACCGTTATCCACACCATCAATAAACTGAGTCTTATCGGCGCCGTTAACGTCGGCCAGTTCATCGAGCAGGGTATCCTGTTTCAGCTCTCCTTCGGTACGGAAGATTCGGTAACCCACTACATCGTCGTCTTTTACCGCCTGCCAATACAAGTGCGCCGACTTAACCCCGCCAGACACGCTGAACTCTGCCGGTGCTGCCAGTTTTTTCGTTTCCTTGCGGGTAATATTGGATGGCGCCGAGGCAGACAATTGATCGAACAGGCGAACCTGATACTCATAAACCAGGCCGTCTTCAAGTCCCTGTTTGTCTACGAATGTGCCGTTGTGGCCCGGATTGATTTCGCCCACCGTTTGCCAGTCATTGGTACCAGCCCCACGACGCTCGATGCGCACGCTGTATTCTGAGGCGGCCGGCTGCCACTGCAGGGTGACTTCACGGGTTTTTATCTCGCTATCCGCATTAAGCAGGATGATCGGTGCACTGGTTACCATCACCGGTGGTGATTTCGCACTTTCCTTACCACTGTTGGTTACCGTAGTTACCGCAAACTCATAGCTCTTATCCGCTTCCATGAGGTTAACGGCAGAAACGGAATAATTAATCTTACCTGTGTCCTCAATTTTTACCGCAGGCGCCCACACGCCGCCGACTTCACGATAATATACCTGATAGGCCGCGGTTTTTTCCTGATTAGCAATCGAAGGAACAAAGTCGAGTTTTACGCCGTTAACGTAAACCTGATGCTGCAAAATAGACGGAGCTGCCACATCGGCACTGGCCTGAGCTTTAGCAATAGTGGCTTTGCTGACCAGGCCACCATCCATTTCATCACCGGTTTCCAGGATAATATCCAGACGGTAATAAAAGGTGCCACTTTGGGGAATTCGGGTATCGACATACTGGCTTTCAGTGGTGCTTTCGACAAACTCAAAAGGCCCCGATTCTGATTCGCCCCGATACAGGTTGTAATAAAAGACCGCACCAATATCTGCCGTTTCCCAGTTCAGCACAACCTGTTCACCCTGTGCTTTGCTGGTAAATGCCGTTAGGGCGGCACTGGCCTGGGCGATATCCGGCTGCACCGACAGCGCCCGGCGGATGCGGCGTTCCAGTGACTCAACAATTTCCGGTGCCCGGGTAACCAACTCACCCTGAGTTTGAAAACTCTCCTGCCAAATTGCCGCTTCCCGGCTGTTGGACACGTCAATCAGCTTAAAGTCGACAATGATAGTGGCGCGTTTAATATCGATGGAACCAGACAAAATAAAGTTAACGCCCAGTCCGTTGCCGTATTGAATAATTTTCTGGGTATCAGCTACCTGGGCACCGCCAATACGGTACAGGCCTTCTTCCATCTGGCGTCTGGAAAGCAACTGATAGGTTTGGGAACGCTCCAGCTCTTTACGCATAGAAAAGAGCAGGTCACCGTCCAGACCAATGGCATCAATACTGGCCGGTGACAGGTTGAATAAAGCGAGGCTGGTTTTTGCAAAAGTAGTGGTTGGTAACAACAACATTACCAACACTACTACCCTAAAGATTACTGCTTGCATATCCCTCGCCTGCTAACTAGTTTTTAAATTGATAGGTTTCGATGATTTGCTTCATGTACCCGTCAATTTTGGCGGAGATTGGAGAGTTAACGTTTGATTTAACACGCTCATCAAACTTAGCATCAACAAACCGCTCCAGTGCTTCCAGCGACTCTTTCCGCTTCAGCAGTAACTCTTCACCGGCTTCGAAGTAATCCACTTCACGGTTACGCAGTGGTTGTAATACTTTACGGGATAAATCTTCCACCACCTGGTCGGCCATCATCTGCAGCATTTCAGTGTCGGTGGCGATTTCCAGAGGATCGTAAGCAATGTTGGCGTCTTTCACCCCGTCGTTACCCACATCTTCTTTCACCAGACGCGAACGGATGGTATCCACACTCACGTTTTGTCCGGTTGAAACGTCAACGATACGGTAAGAAATCTCGATAAAACCCACCTTTTTAGCTTTGTTTACGGTGTATTCTTTTTCGGCATAAACCGGCACCATAATTTTCGCCTGAGGCGCTTCTTTCAGATCGTTTTTATCCGGGTTAGGGTTCAGCGCTTTCCAGTTAAGGAAGTCAATGTTGTCCTGGATTTCCTGGCCAACCTGATAACGTACGGTTTCAGCACTTTCAGATTTGGTTTCGTCAACTTTAAACAGTAGTACCGAGCCCATAATTGCCACGTCGATACCATACAGACGGCCCATTTCTTTGGCGGTATCTTCAGATACCACACCGATTTGGCCCAGCTTCATTTCTTCCAGAATGGATTTGAGGTTCTCACGCTCAAGGATGTTGATATCCTTGGTGGCGTTGTTGAACAGGTTTGAAATCAACTTACCGGCAATCAGGCCACCCGCATCCATGTTGTAAGAAGGACTCTTAAAGTCGAATACCGCGATAGATTTGATGACACGCTCGCGAATTTTATCCTGCACATCACGTGACTTCTCGAACAGGCCTTCCATTAACGGATCGAGCTTGCCGATTAACTCATACATGTACCAGGCAACACCCCAGTAACGATTGTCCATGTATTCAATGGCAATATCTTCGGCGCGGGATACCACGGCGTTGCGCAGTGCAACGGCACGCGGAGGCAGTGCACCACCGGTATTCTCATCAATTTCAATCGCCAGATTGATTGCCCGGGCGATATAGCCCTGTTGCAATAAACGGGTTGCTTCGACAATTTTCTCATCAACCTGTTTTTCCAACGCAGTAGCTTTCCATGCAATACAGTCCTGGTCGTTAGGGCTGAACGAAAGCACTTTTTCACAGGCAAACTCAGCCTGACTCCAGTTTTGCGTATCTAACGACTGGGCAGCCAGGTTTTTAAAGAATGTTGCATTATTCTTTTGATCGGCGTCGGCGGCCATTTTCTTGGCGATGGCGTTGTTCGGATCCAGCATGGTGGCCTTACGGGCTGCCAGCTTGGCATCTTCAAACTCATACTCAACGAAAGCCTTTTTGGCTTGCAGCAGATAGTCCCGGGTACCTTCGGTTTTAATCCGCGAAGCTAAGGGGACTGACGCTTCAAAGTTTGGATACAGCTTTTGTACCTGCTGTAGTGTGAGGTTCGCACGCACCCAGTCCTGACGATCAATCAGTGCCAGCGCTTCAGAATAACGTTCTTTTACTTCATCAATGAGTTCGCTGCGCGAGCTGTCGATCTGACTTTCCAACGGCGCAATGGCCGGCAGGTTCGGCGAAAACTGCTTGGCTTCTGCCACCAGTGACTCGGCTTTCTCAATGTCATTAATGCTGACACTGGCCGCATTCAGGATCCCCTGTGCCTGACTGATTAATGTCTGTGAGGCTTTCAGGCGTAAACTGCTAAGCTGGGCTGAATACTGTTGGTTATCCGGCTCCTTGGCAATTGCCTGCTTAAGGTAAGCAATGGCCTCAGCATAATTCCCGGCTGCAGCGAGCTGCTGAGATACATCAAACTCTTTTTTTCCCTTGCCCGTTGATTGACAGCCTGCCAGGGCTGACAATACCAGAGCGGCCAATACGTACCGTCTCATTGGTTGATCCTCAAACTTTGGTTGCGGTGATTTTGTTACCTGTGACGCCAACAATCTGTATTTTATGTCGTTGCGCTATATTACTGGCCAGCAGTTCTTCATATAACTGTTCTGTCCAGCCCTTATAGCTTATGACAAGGTGTGCAACACCATTGGCGATATTAGAAATTTCGATTTGCTGAATAGCCGGCATGGCCTCCTGGATGACCGCTTTCATCTGATTTGCGACCTCCAGTGACTCAACGCCCTCAATATCAAGAAACACATTTCTGGCTTTTACCTGCTCCTGGTGCCAGAAGCGGATCAGTTGCTTACGTAACTGAGGCCATTCCTTGCGAATGATATCGGCTGATAGCTTTGCAAAAATACTGTTCGATTTAACACCCGGTTTGCTGGCGCTTTTGCTGCCTGCTGCCAGTACCTGGTTATCACCCACCCGGGTGACCTGCATACCCAGGGTCAGCTCGTTGGCATTAATTTTCATGCCCTGAAATTCTTCCGGCTTTATTTGGGAATCCACGGTCAGGTTAACGGCAAAGCCGGCATAAATGGGTTCGTCTTCGTCAAACACCTGAAAACCATCCCGCAACAAACGTTCGGTCATCTCATTACGAGCATGCTGGGCAATAATAGGGTTAGTGGAATTTTCGTCGAGTACTACGGTAACGCGGGGCATTTTAGTCCAGCCCATGGAAGCCTGAATCTGGGCGACTCTGTCGACCAGTAAATCAACCCGGACATCAGCCTGAATAACCACTTCGTAGATGTCTTCGCTGTCACCTACGCCGTCATACATAATTTTGTATTCGTCGATTTGCCCGGCCGTGCTGGAAAATATCTGATCTTTGCCGAGCAGGTAATTGTTCACGTCGGTACGGGAGCGCACAAAGGTGCCAACCACTTGCTCTACTGCAGCCCGTTTTGCATTTTCCAGGGCCACTTTGCGGGCTTCAACAATGTTGTTGTCTGCCACCGCGCTGATACCTTTGGCTTCAACCAGCTTTGCAGACGCTGATGAACTCACAACGCTCAGAAAAGCAACAAAAAATGCGGCAACCACGAAAGAATATTGTTTGATGCTTCCACTGCACACTGCCATAGTGTCTCCAAATACCCACTATTACTACCAATAGTAATTCAATATAATCCAATACCCCGTAATTTGCACTATTACCTGGGGTGCTTTACCCGAATATCGTAAAAAGAAGTCAGCTTATCGAATTTTGGTGAACTTAATTTGGGTATTCTATGGGTTTCATTTGGTCATTTATAGGACAAAAGTTGACAAATAAGCCCCACAAATCCGATGTGTTGCTAAATAGCGACTTTTTACAACCGTAAATAAAAAAAAGCTTTATAAAGTCGGCATTGGCGTATAGCTTTAATAGTGTGTACAGGCCCAATCCAGCGCGATTACGGTGTCTGGCTACTTTTATCCTTCCCTCCCGGCTTTATTTTTGAAGGAAAGCGCAATGCAAAGTGACTCAACCGGAATCTGGTATTTTGAATGTGACGTCTCTGATATCGAAGCGCACCTGCTGAACCTGCAAAGTCGTTCTGTTATCTATCCCGATGAATGCGAATACCTGATTAAAAACCTGCATAAACTGCATGCTACGTCAGAGCAGAATACCCATGGAGTGGTCCCGTTGTGCCACCGCTGTGTCACGCTTATTGCTAAAGATGACAAAGTTGAAATTGTTATAAACCGGGAACAGGAAAAAATTGACCACGTCACCCAACTGCCATTACGTGTGTCTCTTTTGCGTCAGTTGGGTATCTGGTACGAACAGGATCCGGAGGCGATAACCGGTATCTGTCTGGTCGAGCTCGACGATTTCAGTGATATTAACGACACCATTGGCCATGCAGCCGGCGACCTGATTCTGTTTGAAATTGCCCGTCGCCTGGAGCGTTACCATGGCTCCCGGTTTAAGCTGGTCAGGCTGCATGGTGACGAATTTGCCCTGGCGGTCACCCAACTAGACGATGCCGAGGATATCTGGCAGGTCTCAAAATGGATTTGCGAACAGTTCGAACCACCGTTTATGACCCAGAAAGGCGCCGTCTTTTTGACTCCGTCTATTGGCCTGTCTCTGAATATCAATACCGGCAAAGAGCCCGTTTCACTGCTGGAAAGTGCTTATATTGCTCTCAACCACGCTAAAGACGACCCGCTAACCAAAGAGAAATTGTACAATCCTCAGCAGGAACATACCCTGACCCGCCAGGTAATGCTCGAAGCCCAGCTCAATCAGGCGCTTACCGAAGAAGACAGTTTACTGGTGTGGTACCAGCCCAAACAGGATTTGCATAACCGGCAGATTAATGGTCTGGAAGCACTTATCCGCTGGAACCATATTACTGAGGGACTGATTTCCCCCGGTGAGTTTATCCCCCTTGCTGAGCGCACCGGTTTAATTTGCAGCATTACCGACTTTGTTGTCCGTCAGGTTGCCAAAGATATCCCGAAACTGCGCATGCACGGGTTTACCGGCAAAGTGTCTATCAATATCTCAGCTAACGACTTTATGCGAGCTAAACTGGTCGATAGTCTGCTGGCGTTGCTCAAGCCTTATAACATCGATACCAGTGACATCGAGTTAGAAATCACCGAGGGCGCTTTTATCAGCGACTTTGATCACTGCATATTACTTCTTACCGCCCTGCGTGACGCCGGGTTTGCCCTATCCATCGACGATTTCGGCACTGGCTACAGCTCTCTGAGCTATCTTACCCGGTTACCGGTAGATACCATAAAAATCGATATGAGCTTCGTCAGGGAACTGGGTCGCTGTGAGCAGGCCCGGCAAATTTACAAGGGGATGATTGATATCTGTAAAGCAATGCATTTCGACGTGCTCGCCGAAGGTGTGGATGATGATGCCCAGCGTGAGGCGCTGGCAGCTATCGGCTGCGATCGCATCCAGGGTTATCTGCTGAGTAAACCCTTACCGGTTGATAAACTGGTGGATTTTCTGAATAAGTAATTCTGCGCGCTCTAAAAAGGGGAGCGTCTCGATAAACGGAATGCTCATCAATTAGTCAACTTACCCCGCCAGCACAGTCATATCAGGATTCAGGCCACGAAGCACTGGCCATACAAGCCGTTAAATTTACAAAAAAAACACATA
>JAYZXK010000466.1:0-6289 GCA_036141415.1 Pseudomonadota bacterium | reverse complement strand
GTAAACCGGTAGCGGTAAGCCTTCGCGCAGTGTCAGCAGGCCAGTGGTGTGGTCTATCTGACTATCGGTTAAGATAATAGACCGAATACTGGTGCCGCGTTGCTGCTGTTTATCAGCCGGCCAGAGTGCTGGCGTATGATTAATTTGTTGGCGTAAATCCGGGGAGGCGTTGATTAACACCCAGTCAGTGCCGTTGGCGCTGACTGCGATACTCGATTGCGTGCGGGGAGAGGCTTTAATGGAGCCATCGCGAACGCCACGGCAGTTATCACAGTGGCAATTCCACTGCGGAAAGCCACCACCGGCTCCCGCGCCCAGGATCAGAATCTTCATGTAATGAGCCCTGATTGGTTACCTAACCGCTAAACGGTTGCGGTAAAATTTAATTAAAAGCGTTACCAATAAAAAAGGCTGCACCACTACTAAGCGAAAGCGCAACCTTTTATAGGTCTTGTTGATATGACGTCTCCGGAAAACTCTCTCCGGGCATGAAGCTCTTATCTGTTGCTGATGTACAGAGTAACTTCAAAGCCTAAACGCATTTCGGTGTATTGAGGTTTAGTCCACATAACGGGCTCCTTATTAACTTCGTTTTAACACTTTTATGATTGTAGGACTCGCCTCACGAAAAAAAAATCCTACTTTGGAACTACTTTTTATAATCCCTTTAGGGTAAAAATCCACGAGCGTCCGTATTGATAGACCATTGCGGCGCAGTTAAGTTGCTATAATTTCGTAAAAATTGTAACAACAGCGGCAGAGGCCTGCCGGTAGCGCTATTGCCTGTTCCATATTGAAAGCTGGTACCGGCGATATCAAGGTGGGCCCAGGGTGTATTCCCGGCAAACCGGGCTAAGTAGCACCCGGCGGTGATCATGCCTGGTGACTGATTGCCAGCATTACGCATATCAGCAAAGGGCGACTCCAGTGCATCCTGATAATCAGGCCACACAGGCATAGTCCAGGCCCGGTCGCCACTTTCATCGCCGGCTTGCTGTAGTGCCTGGTTGAGCTGCGGAGAGTTGCCCATTAAGCCACTGGCATGACTACCGAGGCTGACAATCTGTGCACCGGTTAGGGTTGCCACATCAATAATCAGCGCTGGCTGGTGCTGTTTGGCGTAAGTAATAGCATCGCAAAGTACCAGCCTGCCCTCGGCATCGGTACTGATAATTTCTACCGTTTGCCCCGACATGGTAGTGAGAATATCCCCCGGCCGAAAGGCATCGCCATCGGGCATGTTTTCGGCGGTCGCAATTACCCCGGTTACATTCACCGGTAATTTGAGCTCAGCCACGGCGGCCATCAGGCCAATGACAGACGCGCCACCACACATATCGTAAATCATGTTTTGCATGCCCGGCGGCTTTTTAAGGGTGATACCACCACTGTCGAAAGTTATGCCTTTTCCGATAACCCAGATTGACGGCTCCTCGGGCTCTGCGCCCACATAGCGAATTACCGGCATACAACCTGGGTGTGCCGAGCCTCTGCCAACAGCCAGATAGGCGCCCATTCCCAGTTCAGTTAATTGCGCTTCATCCAGAATGTCGGTTGATATGGTCGCGAACTGCTCATCAAGCGCCAGGGCGCATTCAGCAAAATAGGCTGGGGTACAAAGGTTGCCCGGCATGTTGGCCAGATCGCGGGTACGGCACTTGCCGTTATGCAAAGCCCGGGCATAGTCCAATGCATCATTTAAGCGCTCGTCACTGACC
This sequence comes from Pseudomonadota bacterium, assembly GCA_036141415.1. Taxonomy (GTDB): domain Bacteria; phylum Pseudomonadota; class Gammaproteobacteria; order Enterobacterales; family Alteromonadaceae; genus Alteromonas. The sequence goes on along the minus strand of JAYZXK010000466.1, from coordinate 4,571 downwards.
AGCAACTCAACGGTAATTTCTGTACGCCGGGATGCTTTGGTTTTGTAATCGCTAAACCTATAGGAAGCATGAAAAAAGGCCTGGATCAGAAGTTCGCCACCCTGCAACCCGGGGGGCATCATAACCTCCGCTTTGGCCTGGTTAAGTTGTTCTAATACGTCGGTAACCACCATACTAATACGCTTGGCATCAGCCTTTACAATATCAAGATTAGTGTTTACTAACAAAATGCGTAAAGCTTTAAATTCTGGTGGATTTATGCACAGTAAGTATTTACTTTCTGAATGCCAGTCACCCATTTTTTTATAATGTTCTATGAGGGTTTCGAGGCTGGGCGGATACGCCTGGGAAGGAAAGCCGGTTTGTCCGGCTGGCACCAGAATGACCAGCAATTCTGCACTGTGGTTATCAACGGCTGCCATATTCAGATGTTGCGTTTGCATTATCACAGCAACGACTCCTGTGCTATCTGTACGCGGGTAAATGTGCCATCAGTGTAACGGCTAAGTGCTGCTTTCGCTAACCGGATGTAACGGCGTGGGTTTGCTTTTCACTCTTCTTCTGATTGTAGCGATAAGCAAACAGGCGCTGATAAGGCCGATGCCAAACCAGCCTGTAAGGGAGAGCTTTTCACCTACTATTGTGACTGCCAGCAAGGCTGCTACAACTGGTTCCAGCAGTGTGATAGTGGTGGCCAGACTTGCGCGCACAACCGTCAGGCCTCTGCCGAATAACAGATAGGCTAAAAACATAGGAACCACGGCCAAATATAACCCCACCGAAAAATTATTTACTGACGCGAGTAGCGGTGCGCCGGTGACGAACAATACGGGCATTAACAGCAGGGCGCCCAGACCAAACATACTGCCCATAGCGGCCCGGGATGCAATGCCCCGGTCGATCAGGCGGCGAGCTATCCAGGAATACATGGCATAAGTAAAAGCGGCGACTAAACCAAGCAGGATCCCGACGCTGTTATGCAAGCTGGTGGCGGTACTTTCAAATGAGCTTGCGGGCTTTGCAGTCGCCAGACACACTACTCCGGTAACCCCGAAGGCAATACTGATAAGCCATCTACGGTTTAGCGGTTGTTTATCGAAAGTCCACTCAATCAGCGCTGCGGCAATGGGCGCCAGGCCAATGGAGATTACGTTCCCAACGGCAACGCCTGAGAGTTTCATGGAGCTGTAAAATGCCAGGGGATAAATGGCGACATTCATCGCGGCTGCCAGTACCAGCAAACGGTTGTTAAAAAGTTCGGTTTTATGCCGGGCGATGGGCCTTGCAGCAACCAACGCCAGTAACAGCCCGCCAACTCCCATGGTTACTGAAGCAATCCCTAATGGGCTGACCTGAGGCGCGAAAGTGGCTGCCGTGCCGGTGGTTCCCCACAGTACGGCGGCGATAACTACAGCAATAATGCCAACGAAATAGCCTGGCTGAGAACTCATAGGGCGCGCTCAATCAGTTTGTCTGCCATGGCTCTGGCGCGGGAAATGGCATCTACGTCACGGGACAGTCCGGCAAGTGAAATTGAGCCCTCGAGTAAAAAACAAATATGCTCGGCCAGTGCAGCAGCGCTATTACCGCTTTCTTCGGTCAGAGGTAATTCACTTAGCTGGTTTATAACGATATCCCTGACTTCCTGCTTGTGCCGGTTGACCGCTTCTCGTTCAGCACTATCTGCCGGCATTTCTGCGGCGGCGTTTAATAAGCCACAGCCGCGAAAGCCATTCTGATAGTCGAACTCGGCGTGATCCTGATAGGCATCGAAAACTGCGAGAACCCGTTCCCAGCCATTTGACAAGTTTTCTGAGCGACGGGCAAACAGGTCGAGCCATTCCTGATGGCGGGCATCGATGTAAGCGGCAATCAGTTCAGATTTGGATTTAAAATTATTATACAGCGACATCTTGGCAACGCCGGCCCGGGTGATCACCGCATCTACACCGGTGGCAGTGATGCCATGGCCGTAAAACAATTCTCCGGCTGCTTTAAGTAATTTATCCCGCGCACTAACCCGGCTCATAATCGTCTCCGCAATTAACTATACAGACTAGTCTATATAGTTAATTTTAAGGATACAAGTAAGACCACCGATAAAAATCTAAATCGTTTATACAGAGTTTGTTTTTATTGCGTTTTAGACTAATCATTCTATTCGTTTTTTAAGGCACAAAAATACCAGGAAAAGCAGCTAAAAGACGCAAAGAGGATACTGTTTAGCAACGATGATAACTACGCAGTGTGGGGTTAATCCAAAGGCGAGGATTGGGGCGTTGGCCGTGCGCGTAAATGGGTGACGGCGATTACAGTAACTATCGCCAGCAGCACTGAAGCGGCAATAAAAGGCATTCTGTGCCCGATGCCATATAAGGTTGCCGCAATAGGCGGACCGATAATGTAACCCATGGCTGGCGAAGCGGTGATAAACCCGGTTACCGTGGCCTGATTTTCTGGTTTGCAGCTTGAACTGGCCAGTGCCGCGATGGCCGGGTAGCTAATCCCCAACCCACTACCTAAAAACAGCATAGCCACATATAAGTGTGGGGTTTGCTGATGCAGATAGATAATCAGATAGCCAATCGATAGCAGTGGAAAAGCAATTTTAACCAGGTTGCCAGGGTGCATGCTGGTACGTTGAACCAGCGTGATTTGAACGGTTAACGCGCAAACGGCACTTAACATCATCGCCAGTCCTACCGCCTGGGCGGCCTCGGTAGTGGTGAGTTTGTGATGATCAATCAGGAAAAATGCCAGCGATTGCTGCATCATCGCAATAGCCAGAAAGACACTGGCATTCATGCCAATTAGCAGCGGTACATAGGGCTGTATACTTCGAGACCCGGGCTGTATTGCTTTGCTGGTTGTAACACTGGCAGGTTGACCATGTTCCGGCGGCAAAAAACGCCATACCAGCACAACCGCTATGAGCGTCATCAGGGTAATACCATAAAGTGGTGCCAGCAGATGAAAACTAACCATCAGCCCTGCGAATGTTGGCCCGAGAATTTGCCCGAGACTGTGCGCAGAGGACACTTTACTGATTGCCTTAACCCTTTCTTGTTCGCTGCTGATCGCTATGGCCATACCCACCACCGATGGCGGGGTAGCCGACATAATGGTGGCCTGGGCTGTGCGGGCAAACAGAAGGGCGATAAACAAAGCCGAGCCAACTAGCCAGCCCTGAATACCGGTGAGCCATACCGAGGCAAATATTAATGTGCCAATGGTATAGCCGCTGAGCCCGGTAATAAGCAGTCGACGGTAACCCCGACGCTTACCAATCCGTGACCAGAATGCATTCCCCACTGCGTACATCATGGCCGAGCTGGACATCAGAAACGCTACGTTAAATTCGCTAAGCCCGACCTCGCGGCCCAGCGGCGGCAATGTTGTCATCACAACAGACTGACCCATGGCGGTGGCAAGCAACGAAAAGAACAGTAAGCGAAAGGTCATGTCAGGAAGGGGACACCGAAAATAAATGAATGAATTGCCAGTCTAACACGAACAGATGCTTTGCTTCCTGATATCACCTTGTTAGAGAATTTTTTCTGTGAATTTAGCAGCCGTTTATTGGTACTTGCGAATAAAAAAACTTGTTATATTAGATTTGGCGCATATATTGCTGCTATAAATTAGGTTTTATTGTCTTAACGACGGTGATTATGAATAGTATATCCAGCAAACTTGTTGCAATCAGTACGCAAAAACCACTATGGGTTTATGCCATACTGCTGCTTTTGACCCTCGGCGTTGGTAGCCAGATCCCACGGATTACCATCGATACAGACCCGGAGAACATGTTGGATGCCGATCATCCCGCACGGGTTTTTCACAACCAGACCAAAGCCGATTTTGGCATGTACGACGCCATTGTGGTGGGGGTTGTGGACGATGAAAATTCACAGGGTGTTTACAATCAGTCATCTTTGACTGACATTTTTGACTTAACTAAGTCAATTTTGTCAATTGAAGGCGTGGTAGATGCAGATTTAATGTCTATCTCCACGGTAGACAATATTTCTCAGGCCGGACCGGGTACTATTCGTTTTGAATGGATGATGCCAAATCCACCATCTGATGAAACCGCTGCGGCGCAAATTCAAACCAATATTGAACGCCTGCCACTGTTATACGACACGCTTGTTTCGCAAAACGGTAAAGCGGCGGCCATTTACGTGCCTATTCTGGATAAAAACGAGAGCTATCGAATCGCCGAAGAAATCCGCGCGACCATCAATCAGTTTGATGGCACTGAGCAATGGTATATCACCGGGTTGCCAGTGGCCGAGGACCAGTTTGGTTTTGAAATGTTTGTGCAAATGGGCATCTCCGCGCCACTGGCGGGGCTGACTATCTTTATTTTGCTGTTTATTTTCTTCCGCAATATTCCGCTCATCATTGCGCCTATGGTAGTGGCCATGGCAACTGTTATTGTGACCATGGGCTTGCTCATAGGCTTTGGATTTACCGTGCACATTATGTCATCGATGATAGCCATCTTTCTGATGCCGATTGCGGTGGTTGATTCGGTGCATATTCTGTCGGAATTCTCCGACCGTTAT
>JAYZXK010000465.1:0-4292 GCA_036141415.1 Pseudomonadota bacterium | reverse complement strand
ATCAAGAGCAAGCAACTCATAAAAACGACCGAGCATTTTACAATGGTCGGCCGTAATAAGGATCAATAGCTTGTAGCCGCCAGGCGCAAAATGCGACTGGCAATATTGTTGAGCACAGAGGCGTATTAATTGGCTAACGTGTAGTTAACGCCAAAGAATAACGTACGCCCACGCGGACCTACTGGCCATGCTTCTTGTGTGGCAAAAGGTATTTCATCAGTCAGGTTATTAATACCACCGAACACAGCTAGACCATCGTCAAGCTGATAGCTCACGTTTACGTCATGAATAACAGTGCTACCGAAGAAGCCGCTTCCTGCGCCAAAGAGTTGCTCGTAGTCATTAATTCCAAGCGCTTCTTCCATTTCACGATAAGCCTGGCGACTTTGATAAGTGGTTTGGAAGGCCATACTCAGATCGCCACGGCTCCAACTTAGCTCAATGTTGCCTGCTGTTTTCGGGGTTCGAATTTCTTCAATACCAATATCAACGTCTGCGGGATCCGTGGGGTTGAAGTATTCATTCAGCTTATTCTGACGAGTACCGACAACACTGATACCAAAGTCGTTGGCATCGATGCTAAAGGTATAGTTAACCGACACGTCATAACCTTCGGCTTCAACCGCAGCAAAGTTAATCTGACCAGTGGTCAGGCTGTTAAGGCCACCATCGCCACGACGGGTAAACTGATCACAGAATCCCAGGCCAGGATAGTTTGCTGAGTCGTAACAACCGTTGAGAATATCAGACGAGCCCACCGCTGAGATCGCATCTTCGATTTCCACACTCCAGTAATCCACCGACAGAGTTAAGCCTTCGATGAATGTGGGGCGGTAAACCGTACCAATGGTGACGGTTTCTGCAGTCTCAACATCCAGATCAGGGTTACCGCCTGACGTACCAGAGAATCGTGCGGTTAGTGGATTAACCCAAATGTAGTTACCATCACCATCAACAATGTCATCCAGTGGCACACCGGCAGCCTGTAATCCGGCTACACAGTTATCTACACGTGATGAGGTACCTGCGCCAATATTAGCCGGGTCGCAAGGATCAAGGTTAAGGTTAACGGTAATTGGCAACTGTGGATCAAACAATTCAGAAATGTTTGGCGCTCTCACCGCTTCCGAGTAAGTACCGCGAATATTCAGCTCTTCAACCGGGCTGTAAGAAAAGCCTACTTTCCAGGTGGTCGCCTGACCAAGAGTGGAGTAGTCCGCAACGCGAACCGCACCATCGACGGTAAATTCGTAGGCGAATTCTCTGTCCATAAAGATTGGCAAACGAACTTCCAGGAAGGCATCCATCACGTCATATTCACCGGCCGTATTGAACTGCTGCACATTATCAATACCGGTCAGGAAGTAAAGCCAGGGCGACACTTCATTAACCTGCTGACCTGCAGTGTAAGACGTACCTTCTGGCAAAATACCGCGAGCCAGTGGGTCCAGACGGTTATCGCTGGACTCTTCACGGTACTCAATACCCGCAGCATAGCCCAATGGACCATCCAGTACGCTTTCGAATACTTCAAACTGACCCACACCGGTTAGGTTAATGACAGTTTGTTCAATGGTCAGCTTATCTTCCATTCTGGCAGTAATAAAGTCCTGGGCGGCCTGACTTGCGGCAAAGGTACCAAAAGGATTGAGCGGCGCACACTGACCGTCGCCAGGGGTAAAGGTATAGTAACGGTCACTGTAGTAGTTGCCGTTTGCGTAATTATTGCCTGCCACGAAGTAATCGATTTCGTAGGCGGCATTAGGGTCTAAATCTGAACGACACACCACATTACCATCGGCATCAGTGGTTGCATCCATCGCAGCAAATACCCGGTCTGTCATTTGCTCAGAGTATTCTGTGGTATTGGTAAAGCGACCATAGTTGACGGAAAACTCCAGTGAGTGATCATAGGAATAATCCCAGGTAAAACCACCCACAAAGCGCTGAGTTTCCCGGGTGTAAGTGGTTTCGTCATCATCCCAGCCAATGGCATCCTGGGTAATTAACAACCCCCCAGTCTGATCAACTACCGCCGATAGTTCTGATGGAATAAACGGGTTATCCGGCAGAATAAACAGTGTATCGTAGTAGGAGTCATACTCTGCGTAAAAATTGGTTTCAGCTTTTACATATTTCGCTTCGAAAAACGCATTCAATTCATCGGTGATCTGATAATTACCATTGAGGTTAACAATGGTCTTATCCGTATTTGGCATCAGGGTATCGTTGTCAAAATTAAATTTGGCGCCGTCACCACCACTACTTAATAACCCATCGTAAATTGGGCCATCACTGTTAACGCTAACGGTTCCATCGGGATTAGTAATCCAGCACCCGGCAAGATAACCTACACGACCACCCTGAGATTCCTGACAGTCAGGCACGCCATTATTGTTGATATCCACATAGGTTACATCACGGCCACCAAAGGTAGGCGCTATAGAACCTTCATTTGACGTTAGCCAGTATCTTACATCACTGGCAAGCTGCAGCTGTGTATCACCATTCGGATTAGCTACGATGGAGGAAAGTCCATTGTTTCTGGACCAGTCACGGTCGCCATGTAGTAGCTCTTCTTCGGTTTCATAAGACAGGGTCAATACAATGTTACCCTTGTCATCATCAAAGTTTTTACCGAAGGCTGCGTCTAATGCATAGGAGTCGCCGCCAGATTCTTGTGGCAGTGCCCCTGTGGCATTTATTTGCACGCCTTCAAAATCGTCTTTCAGAATAAAGTTAACTACACCCGTTACCGCATCGGCACCATATACTGCCGAGGCACCACCGGTGGTAACTTCCACCCGTTCAACCAGAGCACGAGGAATAGTACCAATATCAACAGCAGACGTGCCTCGGAAACCTGCCACGTGACGACGGCCATTGACCAGTGTTAACGTTCTTTCACCGCCCAGACCGCGAAGGTTCAGAGCGTTTGCACCAGTATCTGAGTTTTCGGCTGTTTGGGATGAAATCAATGCCGGAATATCGTTAACCACATCAGCCAGGTTAAGTTCACCGGACATTGCGATATCTTTACTGTCCAGTGACTGAACTGGAACAGAAGACAGTACATTTGGATCAGTTGGAATCCGGGAGCCGGTGATGTTAATCACCTCAACTGCTTTAAGTTCCTCTTCCGTTTCCTGTGCTGAAGTATGGTTCGAATACCCAGCGCTTAATGCTGCCGCTATACATAACGAAATTGCTGAGCGTTTGTTATTGTGTTGATGTGTGCTTTTACCCATAGTGGTTCCTCAACGACCTGTTTTAATTATATTTGTAGAATCACAAGCGAGTATTGCAGCATACTTTGTACCATTCTCGAGAAAATCAGAAAATGATTGATACTGGTACAGTTTTGTTGAGGAAGGAAGACAAAAATAAGTCAGGTCTGCGAAAGGTGCACTCAAAAGAGCAGCGTAATGCACTAAAATAATGCAGCGCTATTTAGCTTGATTCAGCCTGCGCCACTTTTGTCGAGTGAGCCGTCAAATAAGCTGTATTTTTCAAGAATATCCGGTCTCAGGCTTCTTTTTAGTGCATCCAGCCCTGACTCAAATTCTTGCCATGCACCAATGCCATTACGATTAACCGGTTCTCTCACTTGTTCACTGCTTGCCGTATGGACGGCTCTGTCAGAGTTATAATATTCAAGACAACCAGGCTCATAATTTAAGCCGATATGCTGGAAAACTCTTTTAAGCTGTTGTTCAGGAGCAGCTACCAGCTCTTCGTAATGAACCGTAAGTACACGCTCTGGCAACACATTTTGCCAATGCATCATAAGATCAACATAAGCATTGTAAACGGTACCTATATGGTCAAGTCGGTAACTGAAATCGACCCCCGATTGAAAATACTGTTTAAACAGACTCCAGCCACAATCCATCGGGTTGCGACGCATGTCGATGATAACAGCCTTTGGTAGTATTTTATGAATCAAACCCGTATGCCGGAAATTAAAAGGCTGTTTGTCGATGAAAAAAGCGCGATGTTGCTGGCGAAATAAGCTACCTTGTTCAATATAGGCACGACCAAATGATGTCAGGTCCCGCGCCGAAATCAACTCGAGTGAATCATTCAGGTTTTTCTGGTAGTGGCCCCGCACATAGCGCTGCATGCGCCTTTCAATGGCGGTTAAAGTAGGTTGTTCCAGTGTACCTTCTATCTGACTATGGCTTGCTAACATTTGTTCGAGGAGCGTTGATCCCGAGCGCGGCAAACCGACGATAAATATCGGCGTAGCCTGGTTTATTGTGCTTTCAGCCTGCACTGCCAGAGCAACTGGT
>JAYZXK010000464.1:0-5104 GCA_036141415.1 Pseudomonadota bacterium | reverse complement strand
CACTGTAAACCTTATTATAGTGTTCTTGCTTTCAACATGGCGATGGTGGCGGGTGAAAGCCACCGTTACTCATTTACAGCTCCCTGTACAGATCAGAGATATCGTCCTTGTACCGTATGTTATCGCAAGACAAATGGAATTTAGGTATTTATATTGATACCCACAGTATACTAAAGATGAAGATTTTTGCCCGAAACGGATGGCCTAGTGAGAGAGCTGAATTCTCACAAGATGTTAAGTTTTTTCAGCTCTATAGAATCGCGTTTTTCAATCCGAACGTGGAGAGTACCGGCAAGGCAGTTTGGCAAATTGCGGTGGCAACGGCCACCGGCTTAATCAATATCGAGCGGCTCAGGTGAGAGTATAACGCCGGTGCTATCGGCATACAGATGGTCTTCCGGCAGAAAGGTTACCCCACCAAAATTAACCGGCACATCAATATCACCAGTGCCCTGGCTATCGGCGTTCACCGGAATAGAATTAACCGCCAGAATACCCAGGTCAAAATCTGACAGGCTGTCGACTTCGCGCACACAGCCGTAGCACACTACGCCTTCCCAGTTATTTTCGACTGCCAGTTGCGCAGATTCAGCATCAAACAACGCGCGGCGCAGCGAGCCACCACCGTCGATTAATAGTACTTTGCCATCGCCCGGTTCGGTGAGAACCCGGTCGATTAATTCCCTGTCTTCAAAACACTTCACGGTGGTAATTTCTCCACCAAAGGAATATCGACCGCCATAACTGGTGAAAATGGGATCGACCACATCCACGTTATCGGCGAATAAATCACATAACTCAGAAGTGTTATAGTCCATGTTTGTACCCTGTTGGTAAGCTAGGTTTTCGGGTTTTAGCATAGCACTCTAACAGTGATAACGCCTAGCGCAGAAATTGATTTTACTCACAAAAAGTTTGATTTCGTTCTGTCCTCCCGCCATTACCAGCCGCTGTCATAAACCTTTAGCAAAACTGTCACTTGTGTTTCACGAACACTTTTTAACCTGATAGTGTTGAAGTAAAGGAGCCGCGTGGGATGGGCCTGAAAAATTTAACCAAATACGATACTGCAATCTTTCACTGGTTGTACGATCTGACCAAGCACCGCGATTGCCGGGCTATAGTCTGGTTGTCACGCACCGGTGATGGCTATCTGTATTTTGTTATTGGTCTGTTGCTGATGTGCTTCGAGCCGGAGCACGGTGAAATTTTTCTCTACACTGCGCTGATGGCGTATGGTCTGGAGCTGCCTCTTTATGTGGTATTAAAAAAGTCCTTTAAGCGCCCTCGTCCCTGCGACTTTCTGGCAAACCTGAGCGCTCACGTAACGCCGTCTGATAAATTCAGCTTGCCTTCCGGTCATACCGCTGCCGCCTGGTTAATGGCCACCATCATCGCGTTTTACTACCCCTCGTTCACACTGATTGCCTACACCTGGGCGAGCCTGATTGGCTTGTCCCGCATATTGCTGGGCGTGCATTACCCTACAGATGTAATTGCTGGTGCCTTGCTGGGCCTCACCATTGCGCAACTGAGTCTGACTATTCTGGTTTAACATGAAAATACTCTACGGCGTACAAGGTACCGGCAACGGTCACATTGCCCGTGCCCGCATTATGGCTGCGGCCATGGCTGAGCGTGATGACATAGAAGTGGATTTTGTTTTTTCTGGTCGCGCGGCGGATGACTATTTTGACATGGAATGTTTTGGTGAGTACCGCACGTTCAGCGGCCTTACTTTTGCCACCCGCAAGGGGCGGGTTAGTCAGTGGGAAACACTGAAAAACGCCAAACCATTACAACTATACCGGGATATTCAGCAACTCGATGTTTCGGGCTACGATCTGTTACTGAACGATTTTGAGCCGGTGACCGCCTGGGCTGCCCGGCGTCAGGGATTAACCTCTATATCAGTTAGTCATCAGGCAGCGTTCAGTCACGACATTCCTCGTGCCAGCGAACACTTCACCGATAAACTCATTATGCGCGGATTTGCCCCCACCGATATTCAGTTAGGGGTGCATTGGTTTCACTTTGAAAAACCCATAGTGCCGCCGTTTATCACCGATAAACCGGCGCCGCACCCAACCAACAGTCACACCCTGGTATATTTGCCCTTTGAAGAGCTCGACGATATTCAGTTGTTGCTGGAACCGCTCACCGAGCAGCACTTTGTGTGTTTTCACCCCAAGGTGAAACAGCAACACACGCAGGGGCATATTGACTGGCATCCGCCTTCCAACCCGGGCTTTCGCCATGCCCTGCAACATTGTTCCGGCGTGATCAGCAACGGTGGCTTTGAACTGGCCAGTGAATCACTGCAACTGAAAAAGAAGCTGCTGGTAAAACCCCTGAACGGCCAGTTTGAGCAACTCTCCAACCTCAAGACTCTGATGTCACTGGGCCTTTGTCAGCCCCTTTACCAACTCGATACGGATACTGTGGAAGAGTGGTTGCTGGAACCTGCCAGTGAAGGGTTAGAGTTCCCCGACGATCCGACCCCTATGCTCGACTGGATTGTGGCCGGCGACTGGCACAACACCAAACCACTGTGCGAAGCGCTGTGGAAACAGGTAAATTTTGGTCCAAAGACCCGTGAACGTTTGATGTCACTTGCATTTTAATCTCCCTCTGCGATGATATCGGCACTTTTTATTTGCGGAGTGAGTGCGTGGCAAAACGTGTTGCATTATTACTGGTGTTGTTACTGAGTATTTCGGCCTGTGGATACCGCGGCGCCTTATATTTACCGGAGCAACCGCCGGCCAGTGATAGTGAACCTGCTGACGACTCGACTCCTGATACATCCGGAGATTCTCGCTAGTGGACCACTTCAGTTACAAAAACCAATCGCTGCACGCTGAAGACATTGACGTAAAGGCGCTGGCCGCCCAGTACGGCACCCCGTTATACGTGTATTCACGTGCCACCCTGGAGCGTCACTGGCACGCCTTTAACGATGCGCTGGGTGATCATCCCCACCTGATTTGCTACGCGGTAAAAGCTAACTCCAATATTGGGGTGCTGAGCGTACTGGCTAAACTGGGCTCTGGTTTTGATATCGTTTCAGGCGGTGAACTGGCCCGGGTTATTGAAGCCGGCGGCGACATGAGCAAGGTAGTGTTCTCTGGCGTGGGTAAAACACCGGAAGAGATCGAGTTTGCCCTGCAACAAGGTATTCACTGCTTTAACGTAGAATCGGAGCCGGAGCTTGAGCGTATTAATGCGGTAGCCGGTAAGCTGGGCAAAAAGGCGCCTATTTCGCTGCGTATTAACCCCGATGTGGATGCTAAAACCCACCCGTACATTTCGACCGGCTTAAAGGCCAATAAGTTTGGGATTGCCCGTGAGCGCGCCGTAGAGGTCTACAGCCTGGCGGCCAGCCTGGAACACCTCAACGTGGTAGGTATGGACTGCCATATTGGCTCTCAGCTTACCGAAACCGGCCCTTTTGTGGATGCACTGGACCGCTTACTGGAACTGGTGGATGAACTGTCGGCCAAGGGTATTGAAATCAGCCACCTCGACGTTGGCGGCGGTTTGGGTGTTACCTATAAAGATGAAACACCGCCGCACCCGAAAGAGTACGCCAAAGCCATTGCGGCAAAAATGGCTGGTCGCGAGCACTTAACGCTGATCATGGAGCCGGGGCGCGCAATTGCTGCTAACGCCGGGATCATGCTCACCAAGGTAGAGTTTGTAAAAGAAGGCGAGGAAAAGAGCTTCGCCATTGTGGATGCAGCCATGAATGATCTCATTCGCCCGTCACTCTACTCGGCCTGGATGTCGATTATTCCGGTCGACGAAAACCCGGTCCACAAACCCCATGTGTATGATGTCGTTGGCCCCATATGCGAAACCGGTGATTTTATCGGTAAAGACCGCGAACTGGCGATTGCTCCGGGCGACTTACTGGCAGTACGTAGCGCCGGTGCTTACGGGTTTGTAATGGCTTCTAACTACAATACCCGCTGCCGCCCGGCGGAGTTACTGGTAGATAAAAGCGACGTTCATGTGGTCAGAGAAAGAGAAAATCTAAAAGATCTCTGGAAAGGTGAGCATAAAGTTACGTAAACTAGAGCTAATCTTATAAGTCCTGTTGCGCTAAAACCCGTTGTTGTTAGTTGGGTTATTGTGATGAACTCTGCATCACCTTCTCTGCCATAACAACACCGGGTGCCATATAAAAATAGTCTGCAACACTTAAATAAACAGGCCCTGGATGCTGGTAAACTTTTCAAAAATGCACGGTCTTGGCAATGACTTCATGGTTATTGACAATGTGACCCAAAATATTTTTTTCTCGCCGGAAAAGATCCAGCAGCTTGCCGACCGCAATTTTGGAATTGGTTTCGACCAGCTTCTGATGGTTGAGCCGCCCTACGATCCGGACCAGGATTTTCATTACCGTATATTTAACGCCGATGGCTCAGAGGTGTCACAGTGCGGTAATGGCGCGCGCTGTTTTGCGCGCTTTGTAAAGCTCAAAGGTTTAATTAACCGCAATAAGATTCTGGTAAGCACCAAAGCCGGCAAGATGATCCTGTATCTTGAGAAAGACGGCCAGGTTACCGTTAATATGGGGGTACCGAACTTTACCCCGGCAGAGATCCCGTTAAAGGCTAACAAAGAAGAAAAAACTTATATTATTCGTGCCGACGATAGCACCCATTTTTGTGGTGCGGTCTCCATGGGTAATCCCCACTGCGTGCTGGAAGTCGACAACACCGAAAGCGCCGATGTAGAAACAATCGGACCGCAACTGGAGCGCCACGAACGCTTCCCTGAAGGCGTTAACGTGGGCTTTATGCAAGTATTGTCGGGTGAACATATTCGCCTCAGGGTTTTTGAGCGGGGCGCGGGAGAAACCCTCGCATGTGGCAGCGGTGCATGCGCAGCAGTTGCAATAGGACAAATACAAGGTAAATTAGGAAAAGACGTTCGGGTGGATTTACCTGGCGGACGCTTACGCATCCGCTGGCAAGGGCCAGGAAGCCCATTAAAAATGACCGGACCGGCTGAGCATGTATACGACGGAACAATAAATATATGAATGAACTATCAGGTCAGGCCAATACAACACTGCAGTTTGATACCGACTTTC
>JAYZXK010000463.1:0-14932 GCA_036141415.1 Pseudomonadota bacterium | reverse complement strand
AGGTATCATTGCTGCCGCGCTATCCACACTGAACTCCGGGTTAAATTCCATGTCGAGTGTACTCATTCAGGACTTATACCGCCCCTGGCAACGCAAACGGGGCCAGCAGCGCAGTGAACATCATTTTGTCAACGCCGGCCGGGTTGCCATGGCGGTAGTAGCATTGGCGTTAGCGTCCATGGCGTGTTTATGCTATTACTGGCAACAGTATTCAGATACGCCATTATTACAGTTTGCACTGGGCGTAATGGTTTTTTCCTACAGTGGCTTACTTGGCGTATACTTTATTACACTATTTACTCAGCGAGGCAGCCCTGCCTCTGTCACAGCAGCATTATTGTGTGGTTTTATTATCCCCTTGCTGCTACAACCTTATGTGATGAGCTGGTATTTACCGGAAGCCTGGCAACTGAGTCTGGGTTTCACCTGGCAACTGGTGATTGGAACACTGGTGGCCACGCTGGTATGTGCTGCAGGTCGCCAGCCTGAATACATGCCCGAGAAGAAGGCGGAAGCAAAATGAATGGAATAACACGTTTAACCGGGACGATGGCTAACCTTAAGGCCGGCAGTTAACTATGCACATGACAAATAAACAGTCAGCAACATTGCTTGAACAACTGAACAGAATTATTTCTGAGGGCCGTAACCCTCACACGATGGATATTGATGTACTGCCGACCATCGAGATTCTGGAAAAAATCAATCAGGAAGATGCCGGGGTAGCCGATGCTGTACGTAAAACTATCCCTCATATCGCCAAAGCCGTAGACGCCATAGTGCCAAGCTTACAGGCTGGCGGCAGACTGATTTACATGGGCGCCGGAACCAGCGGCCGGCTGGGCATTCTGGATGCAGTTGAATGCCGGCCTACCTTCAGCGTACCGGAATCTATGGTCATCGGAATCATCGCCGGTGGCGACCGGGCCATTAAGAATGCCGTGGAAGGCGCCGAAGACGACACCGTTATGGGTGTAGCAGATTTAAAAGCCATTAACTTTTGTGCCAATGACGTACTGGTTGGTTTGTCGGCCAGCGGCCGCACGCCTTACGTGATTGAAGCAATGAAGTACGCAAACTCGCTCAACGCTGCCACCATTTCTGTCACCTGTAACCCGGAGTCACCCATGATGCACGTAGCCGCCATTGGCATTTGTGCCGTGGTAGGTGCTGAGTGCATTACCGGCTCAACCCGCATGAAATCCGGCACGGCACAAAAGCTTATTCTTAATATGCTCAGTACGGCCAGCATGATCCGGTTAGGTAAGACCTACGAAAACCTGATGGTAGACGTAAACGCCACCAACCAGAAGTTAAAAGCCCGCGCCACGCGCATTGTTATGCAGGCTACCGACTGTAGCGAAGAAGAAGCAGATACAGCATTACAGGCTGCCAATAATCGAGCAAAACTGGCTATTCTGATGATCCTCACCGGCCAGAGCGCCGCTGAAGCAGAGGCACAACTGGCCGACAACGGTGGCTTTTTACGCCGTGCCGTACAATCTCATTCCTAGTCATGACGCGATTTCTGGCCATTATTCTACTGTTGCTGACCTCGGCAACAACACAAAGTGCAACGTTACAGGTTGGCGCTGAGCAGCCAGAGCGTTACTTACCGCTGCTGGCAGGCAAAAAGGTGGGACTGGTTGTTAACCAGACCAGCCGGGTAAAACAAACCCATTTGGTGGATTTCTTAGTGAGCCGCAATGTTGCAGTTCAGGCGGTATTCGCCCCTGAGCACGGTTTCCGAGGCAAATTAGGCGCTGGCGAGAAAGTCACCGATGGCATAGATTCGAAAACGGGCCTGCCGATCCGTTCGCTGTATGGCAAATATAAAAAGCCAGACCAGGCAATGCTCAGCGACATCGACCTGCTGGTGTTTGATATTCAGGATGTCGGCGCGCGCTTTTACACCTACATCAGTACCCTGCACTATGTTCTTGAAGCTGCGGCCGAACAAGGCATTGAGGTTATTGTGCTGGACCGCCCCAATCCCAACGGGCGCTATGTTGATGGGCCCCTGCGCGAAGCCGAATTTACCTCCTTTGTCAGCCTGGATCCGCTGCCGCTCCTACATGGGCTGACTGTGGGCGAGCTGGCAGCAATGATAAAAGGCGAAGCCTGGATAAATCAGGCAGAAGAGCTGAGCCTCACGGTTATCCCGGTTGCCGGGTATAGCAAAACGACTGACTATGAATTACCAGTAGCCCCCAGCCCGAATTTGCCCAACAGCACGGCCATCCGCCTCTATCCGTCGCTTTGCTTATTTGAAGCCACCGTTGTTAGCGTTGGCAGAGGCACCGCCTGGCCGTTTCAGGTTATTGGCCATAACGAGGTAACTCTTGGCGACTTTACCTTTACTCCACAATCCATGCCGGAGAGTGCGCCGAACCCGAAGCTTAAGGGCGAATTATTATTTGGCCGTGATTTACGCGACAGCGTCATTGAGGGCTTTAACATTGAATTGCTTTACGCGGTGTATCAGCAGTTTGAGGAACGTGAGCAGACCTTTATCGACCGTCCCGACTTTTTCGACCTGTTAAGCGGTACAGACAAGCTGCGCAAACAGCTGAGCGAAGGGCTTGACCCTGCCGCCATTCGTGCAACCTGGCAACCAGGATTGAATGCCTTTAAAGCGCAGCGCCAGCCGTACTTACTTTACCCGCAATAATTAGCCGGGCGTCAGCTACCCTGAGTGCCCGAACCACCACGTCGGAACTGGGAAACAATCTCGTTGGTTTTCTCCAGCAGTTTGCGGCCAGGCCGTGATGCCTGGGTCAGTGCAATAAACAGCATGTCGATAATGAGCTCCTGAGCGGTTCTGGCCAGGATTGAGGACAGCCGTGCCGACGCTTCCTCGGCCACTGAGTAAAGCTGCACATCTGCCGGCTCAGATACCGGCGTAGTGCCATATTTGGTAATGGAGATGACCTTAGCGTGATTGTCCTTAGCCTGATTGACCACGTTTACAATCTCCCGGGTAGCACCGGATTCAGAAATCGCCACCACCACATCACTTTCGTTAAACGTAGCAGCCAGCGCCAATTGAACGTGTCCGTCGGCCTCGGCAATTGCCATCATGCCCAGTTTTTGCAATTTAAATGAAAAGTCTTTGCTCACCAGCGCTGAGCCGCCTACCCCACAAATCAGAATGCGTTTGGCGTTTTTAATGATCTCTACTGCCTTTTCAAACTCAACCAGTTCGTTGAGGTTACGGGTTTCATTAAGCACACTGATCTTACTGCTTAGCAGCTTGTCAGCCATTTGCTCAAAACCGTCATTGAGAGTGATTTTGCCATGTAGCTGTGTGTTGGGGGTTTCCCGGTTAAGCGCATCAATCACTGCCAGTTTAAACGCCGGGTACCCTTTGTATCCCAGCTTTTGCGCGAACTTCACCACACTGGACTGACTCACGCCCACCACATTGGCCAGTTCCTGAGAAGACAGGTCCCGCACCGCGTTTGGTGAATCCAGCGTAAAGGTCGCCAATTTTGATTCACTGCTCGACAATGAATGCTTTATTGCTTTGATTTTAACAAAAGCTGACATGAGCGTGTTCCCGGTTGTCGGCGTCGGTTACTAAGCAAAGAAACCAACAACAAAAATAACGAAAGAATTTTTTATTCAAATATAAACCAGTTGATAAGAATATCAAAATCTCTTTAAATAGAGTTTTCGGCGCTCTACGCGTTTAACTGTTTGTAAGGTTACCGTAATTTATGAAAGCTGCCCATCCCCACGCGCCTGCACAGGCTATCGCCAGTCTCTGGGAATCTCATCATTTTAACGCGTTAGATAAATCTCACCTGCGCCACGCGGATATTCAACCGGTGCTCGATGAGATTGCTGACTATCCGTCGATCACCCGGGAGACTATTGGCTACAGCTGCACCGGCAAATCCATTGAGCGATTAAGTATGGGCAGTGGTCCGTTAATTATCCTGGCCTGGACCCAAATGCACGGCGACGAACCGACGGCTACCGCTGCGGTGCTCGACTGGCTGAAACTTCTACATCTAAATTCCACCAGCAACTCACTGGCATTGGGCAGTGACTGGACGTCGCTGATCACTCTGCACATTATCCCGATGCTGAATCCGGATGGCGCAGAGCGTGATACCCGGGTCAATGAGCAAGGCATAGACATCAATCGTGATGCCAAACAGCTGCAAACGCCGGAAGGCAGATTGTTGTGGCAACAGGTGCAAACGCTTAAACCGGATGTGGCCTTTAACCTGCACGACCAAAACCCTTATTATTCGGCGGGCCCGACGGCTTACCCGGCAACCATTGCTTTTCTTGCGCCGGCTTTTCATCCGGATAAACATGTTGATGCGCCGCGTCTGCGGGCTAAACAACTGATTGCCTGTATGGCAGATACCCTTAGCCACTGGCTGCCCTGCCATATCGGTCGCTATGACGATACCTATTCGCTGCGCTCATTTGGTGACAACATTGCCGGTACCGGGGCCAGTACGATTCTGATTGAATCCGGAGCACACCCTAACGATCCCCACCGTCAGGTGGCCAGAAAGATGAATGTCATTGGCTTGCACAGTGCGTTGGAGGCTTTATTAGGTAATTTGTATCAGCAAAAATCGCTGGCCGACTATTACCGCATTCCCGATAATGTTGAAGATGGCCTGGTCGATATTAAATTTTCCCGGGTTGCGCAGCGCTGCGCCGGCCATGATTACGTGGCGGATATCAGTGTGAATAGAGATAAGCAGGGCCGCGCTACCGTAAAACATATCGGCGACCTGTCGGGTCAGGCTGGTTTTACCAATATCAGCGCCTACCAGACCACCATACTGCCGGTAAAAGCCTATCAACTCGACGGCCCTATGGTGCTAACAGAGACTGATTACCTGGCGCTGCTTAAACAGGGCTTCAGTGTTTTTACCGGTGATAGTTCGCTGCTTGATAATCTCAGTGGCTTGCCGGTGTTATGCTTGCCGGTACCGCCCGCCTATTCCACCTTATATCCCGGTGCAGACGCTTTCTGGATAATGCAGGACAGCGAGGGCAAACAACGGGCCGTGTTAAACGGCAAAATGATTAATCTCTAAAAGGTCTGCCGGGTCAGCTCGGCAACCAGCGCCTGATTAAAGCGCTGCATAAACGCCTTATCTACCCGGTTGCGGCTAAATAGAAAGTGCACCCGGGTTTCATGTATCACCTGTTTGGACACCTTGAAGTCGTCAATACCCAGCTGCTGTGCAGCAGCTTCAAGTACCTTCTGATCGCCAACCACCGCATCCACACGCCCCATTTTCAACAGCTGCATGCGCCGCATCGTCCCTTCCGCGTGGATCAGGTAGCGATCGTGAGCATCGAGCGCCTTACGCTGGAAGTCTTCGCCAAACCAGCCACTTTTATTGACTGCGACCAGATAATTTTGTTGCAGCAAAGAGCTGACATTGACGTCACTGAAATAAGGATTACGGGAAAACCTGAAGCCAAATACGATGGTTTCCTTACGATAGGGCATTGAGTAGAAGTTCTGAGCTTCGCGGGCCTTCGTATAGGCGGCGCCAAGGATCACGTCAACTTCGCCCTGTTTAAGCTCCAGCGCCAGACGCTTTTCCGGTAGCCGCTGCGCATTCAGCTCATAGCCGAGCCGCTTAAGCGTACGGCGCAGTAAACGTAAATCTTCGCCATCGGGCTCGCCCTGTTTGTTGATATACAGGTAAGGCTTCCAGTCAACCGTAACGG
Source organism: Pseudomonadota bacterium (assembly GCA_036141415.1). Lineage (GTDB taxonomy): Bacteria > Pseudomonadota > Gammaproteobacteria > Enterobacterales > Alteromonadaceae > Alteromonas. The sequence goes on along the minus strand of JAYZXK010000463.1, from coordinate 9,217 downwards.
CCAGGTCGAATGGTTCTTCACTGCGGGCCGTAAAGCCCACCGCATACAGACAAACCGCCAATATAAAGATTAACAAGTCGCGCAACGTCTTTCCCTGTGTTTGCGTTAACCATGTGAGATGATTATTGCACCGGTTCTACCCGGATGTGGACTTACCAGCGTTTAAATCCGCCAGAAAAAACCATTATTATACATAAGCTTAATTGGGTAATAGCAGATTATCAGAAAAACTGATGCTAACAATAGCGAAGCCATTTCTGCAGGCAGAGGGAGCGCTTGCATAAATCGCCAGGCATGACCTTTCAGAGAAACACCGTCAACTTTAATAATAAGCAGTACCCGGGCGAGAATACCAGATAACATGAAAAAGGCGATGCTATTGGTGCCGGCAACTAATAGCGGATGCCCTTTGGGCAAAGGGCCAGCCTTACGTTCGTACAGGATACTTAGCCAAAAAAGGATGGTTAGTATACCGCTGGTTACCAGCACAAAAGTGGGCGACCAGAGCGCTTTATTTATAGGGTTGATGACTGCCATGCCATAGCCGGCACAAATGCCCGCCAGAGCCAGCATCATCAGTTTATTCGGGCAGCCGTGTTGTACCAGAACGTAACGCCCGACCCAGACACCGGTCAGGCAAGTCACTACCGCAGGCAGGGTTGACAGGATCCCCTCTGGGTCAAAAGCAAATGGGGTCGCAGCGGAATAATAGACATGATTGGCCCCGAGCAGATGATGATCAAGATAAGCGGCAAGGCTGTTACCAAATTCCCAGCGGCCCTGATAAATCCCGCCGCCGACGTCAGCATAGGGGATCCACTCCATGGCGCCCCAGTATCCCGCCAGCAATACGGCAGCCAGCAAGCCAACCCAGCGCCAGGATACGGCGAGGATGAGCATCACGGTGAGCCAGTATACGACGCCGAGCCGGGGTAATACGCCGGCAAAACGCAGCGACAGCAGGCGCTCTTCAACCCAGTTATAGCCGGGGCTACCGGTGTTGTACCAACACAGATACAACCCCCAGCCCAGTAGAATTAGAGTGATTGCACGGCGGGTAGTGTTTCTGACTACAGCCATCGTACTGTTCAGGCGGGTTAGCTCCCGCGGTAAGTGGATTGCAATAGTAACGCCCATCACAAAGATGAAGCCCGGGAAGATAACATCGGTTGGGGTCAGACCATGCCAGTCAGCATGTTTTAGCGGCGCGTAAATAGCCTGCCATGAGCCCGGATTATTAACCAGCACCATGGCGATGATGGCCAGCCCCCGCAAGGCATCCAGAGCACTAATGCGCTGCATAATTGGTCTTACTCGTCGATGGTGACAGGCGACTTACCCGGCATCGGCGACCGCCCGAGTAAGCCTTCTGCCAGCGCGGTAAAGACCGCACCATGAGCCCGAACTGTACCTTCCTCTTCTGCACCGGTTACGGTGACGTTATAACCGAAGGTAGCCACGGCGGCGCCGGCAAGGTGACGATAATCCGAAATAATATAGGGCGCTCTCAGCGCAATGAATACCGCATTAACCGATTGTTCACCGGCGCTGACTAACAGCCGTCTTACCCACGCTTCCTGAGTGTTTTTATCCGGTCGGTTACGCCAGACGCTCAGGTCTGCCATGCCGCCCATTTCAGCAAGGCTGTGTTGGGGCGTAATATCGCCCACAATCACAGCATCGGAATCAGTCAGGTCGGGCAAGGCTTTATCAGGATCAATGGCGGTTAACGCATCGCAGGTGAGTTGCAAACCTGGCTGAAGCTTTAATAAAGCTGTTGTCATCGCCATGCAACGTGCCTCGTCGGGCATTACCACGTAAAAGCGACTCCCTCTGAGTGGCAACACACCACGATTATAAACCTGGGTTAAGGCGGCGCTGGCCAGCGCCATCTCGGTGCGCTGGTTGTCTTCACCGGGCAGCGTGTCGACAGCGCTTTGGATCCGCTGGGCCAGCGGCTTGCGGGTAAACTCATCAAGCTCAAATTGCTGTTTGGCCTGCAAAATACGCTTAACCGACAACTGGGTTTGCTGGCGGTCAATGTCTCCGCTGCTCATGGCCTGAACCCACTGCTTATAGAGCTCCCAAAAACGACTGATACTTTGTGGATTACGCACCGCATAAGGCATCAATGCGATATCCGCCCCGGCATTAAAGGGTTTTATTACAGCGTTCTTATGGTCCACATAGTGTGCAATACCAGCCATATCCAGCGCATCGGTCACAATAATGCCTTGGTAGCCCATTTTATTGCGCAGTATACCGGTGAGAATCTTGTGCGAGAGGGTGGCTGGTACCAGGGTTTCCTCACCGTCGAGTGCCTTAAAACGGGTGTCATCAAGCAATGGGTACTGAATGTGCGCAGTCATTATCATTGCCGGAGCCTGCCCCTGCTCAATGGCATAGCGAAAAGGCAGTAAATCAACCGCTTCTACGGTGGCCAGATCGTGATCAACCCGAGGCAGACCGGTATGACTGTCGGTATGAGTATCGCCATGACCGGGGAAATGCTTCAGGGCGCTGAGAATATTTTCGCTCTGTAGCGCGGCCACGGCCGCAGCGCCAAGCTCTGCCACCATTTGTGGGTCTTCACCGTAGGACCTGACGTTAATAACCGGATTATCAGCATTGACATTAACATCCACAGTCGGCGCGAAATTTACGTTAAACCCAAGCTGACCAATGCTTTTAGCAATGCCTTTATTTACCCGTTCTGCGAAGGTGGTGTTATACAGCGGGTAGGTTGCACCAATTGCCATATTGCCAACATAACGGGTTGCCACTTCATCCGGCAACCGCGCAACCCGGCCCCCTTCCTGATCGATGGCAATAAACAGTGGCGGTAAACCTTCCTCTTTGGCAAGTTGCTGAATGGCATAGTTGAGCTCGATAATCTGCTGGCTGTTGTCGAGGTTTTCAGCGAACAGGATCACCCCGCCAATCCGGCCCTGACGAATAATTTCGGCAAACTCAGGAAGCAAGGTGGTAACCGGTGTTTTGCAACTTTCGGCTGGTGTACCATCGGCGCAGTAATAGCGCATGTCCAGCATCAGCTTCTGGCCCAGCATAAACTCGGTGTCCTGCCCGCCGGAGCAGCCTACGGTTAACATTACAAGCAAACTCACCAGTACGGCTTTAGTACGCATCACTATCAGGGCCCTTTCCAAATGCATCAACGTCGATAACCAAGCTTACCCCAGCGACCACAAAAAATAAATTATTCCATCCTGACATTTTTAATCTTTGTTTATCAAAGCCATTACGGCTTACCACTATCAACCAGAGCCGCACACAAAAACACACGAAGATGCCTGTACAAAAGCGCTTAACCAACAATTAACAGTTGCCAAAAACGCTTAATTCCACACCACACAATAGGAATATTTTATTATGCACAAGCCTTTCGAGTATGGTAGTTTGAGTAATATAAGCGTCTGTGCCTCGGGCAAACGCCCGGCCAACAAATGAACCAAAGAGTAGAGGAATTGCTGTGACCAGCCGAAGTTTTCGCGGTGTTTTGTTATGGACACTATGTGCACTGCTTTTAATTAGCTGTAGCAGTCGACGGGTAATTGAGATGCCGTCGGCTAATTATGGCGAGCGGGTCAAATCACTGGTGTTGCACTTTACGGCAATTGACTATGCCCGTTCAGTCACAGCGCTGGTTGATGAAGGCGGTTTAAGCTCCCACTACCTTATACCTGAATCCAATGATCCAAGCGATCCCGGCGGCAAGCCCAGAATAATACAGTTAGTCGACGAAAATATGCGTGCCTGGCATGCCGGCAGAAGTTACTGGCAGGGGCGTACCGGCTTAAATGACCACTCCATTGGGATCGAAATAGTTAATGTGCCGGAATGTGAGCGCGACGGCGATATGGCTCCCTCTCTGGCCGAACATGGCTCAAACCGCTTATGTTTTTTCCCGGATTACGACCCGGCTCAAATCGAAGTCGTTATTGAGCTGGTAAAAGACATTATTGCCAGACACCCGGATATCGAGCCCACTGCGGTAGTCGGTCATTCGGATATCGCTTTCGACCGCAAGAACGATCCCGGCCCGCGCTTTCCATGGTTTGAGTTATATCAGGCTGGCGTTGGCGCCTGGTACGATAATGAAACACTGGCCGACTACTGGAAAACCTTTAACGAACAGCCAGCCAGTATTGGTTTGCTGCAAAGTGCACTGCGCGCCTATGGTTATGGTGTAATCGAAACCGGTATCGCCGATACCAGTACTCTAAATGCTATTTCTGCGTTTCAGATGCACTTTCTGCCCTGGCATGTCAGCGGCGAGCCTGACAGCCGCACCACGGCCGCCGTGTTTGCCTTACTCGATAAGTATTTTCCCGAGCAAAAAGACGCGCTGCTGAGCCGTTATGAAAAAGAGCGTGAGCTGGCTATTGCCACCGCCGAAAGTGAGTTACCAGGCGTTCGGCGCGGTCAGGTAGACGCGGTGTTGCCAGACCTCAAGCCATCCAAGCGCGCCTTTGTTAAAGACCGCTTCGCGTTTAAGAGCTATGCCGGTCGCGGCGAGCTGATTATTGAGAGCAACCTGCCAGCTTCGGCGACGGTGTCGGTTAACGGCGAAGTATTATCGCTGGATGACGAGTTTGCCGCCGACAATACCTATCGTTATTCTCTGGCCCGCCGCACCCGAACCGGCATCAATACCCTGGCTGTGAGCAATATAGAGCCCGCCGAAGCGCAGTTGCATATACAGGTGCCCTACCCTGAATTAAAAGACAACACTCAGGCCTACCAGAACCGCTTTACCGCAGTAGACGAGCTGATCCATCAGGAAGTCGCTGAAGGCTTTCCGGGGGCGGTGTTACTGATAGTCAAAGACGGCGAAATTATTAAACGTACTGCCTATGGTTACCAGAAGCGCTACGACGAAAACGGGCTACCGCTGGCCAGCCCGCAGCCAATGCGTACCGACACCATTTTTGACCTGGCCTCTAACACCAAGATGTTTGCCACCACGTTGGCACTGATGCATCTGGTGGAAACCGGTCAGCTCGATGTAACGCAGCCCATTAAACATTACCTGCCGGAATATCAGGGCGCAGGTCGTGAGGCAAGACGGGTCAGCGATCTGCTGTCACATCAGTCCGGCTACTCGCCAAGCATTGCTTTTTACGACCCGGAAAACCCGCTGGGCAAACGCTTTTATTCCCAGTCCCGCCAACGCACCAGCGAGCTGCTGATCACCCAGGCGCCCTTTGAAGTCAGTAACGGGCTTAACGCCTCTTACAGTGATATTAACTTTATGCTGCTTGGTCTGATTGTAGAGCGTATTACTGGCATGCCCCTGGACCGTTATTGCGAAGAGTGGCTGTATCAGCCGCTGGGGCTCAAAAACACGCTGTTCAACCCGCTGCAGAAAGGCCACCACAAGGGCGAATTTGCCGCCACCGAACTGCGTGGCAATACCCGCGACGGCCGGATTACTTTCCCGAACATCCGTGAATATACCCTGCAGGGAGAAGTTCACGACGAAAAAGCCTTTTATGCCATGCAGGGTGTGTCTGGTCATGCCGGGCTGTTCTCGACCGCCGATGAACTGGCCGTAATGGCACAAATGCTGTTAAACGGCGGTGGTTACGGCGAAACACATTTGTTCGACAGCAATGTGATAAATGCCTTCACCAAACCAGATAATCGCTTCTGGCACTATGGGCTCGGCTGGCGCCGGGCGGCTAATGGTACCAACCGCTGGCACTTCGGCCCTTATGCCAGCGATCTGGCATTTGGCCACACCGGTTGGACAGGCACGGCTACAGTTATCGACCCAGCCCTTGATTTGGCCGTCATCCTCTTGACCAACGCGCGCCATTCGCCCATTGTGGAAGAAGACGAAGAAAAGCTGCAATTTACCGGTAAGCAATTTGAAACCGGCCGCTACGGCAGCATCGTTTCACTGGTCTACGAAGCAATTCTGAACAAACAGGCCAATTAAAATAACGACATAAAAACAACAAGGGTTCATTCGTATGGATTGGGTTTCCATCATTCCACCTGTCATCGCCATTGTGATCGTTTTCTGGAAGAAAGAGGTCATTATGGCATTGCTGATGGCGGTTCTCAGTGCTGAGGCACTGATCCTCCTCACCGCTGGTACAGACAGCCTGTTGCTGGCACCGATAACTTCCGTCGAACGGGTGGTAGACGTAGCCACCAGCGCCGGTAATACCCGCATTTTATTATTCAGCGTTTTGGTAGGCGCACTGCTGGCGTATATTCGTGACTCAGGCGGCGTTACAGCAACGGTAGACTGGCTGACTAAACGCGGGGTCGCTAAGAGTCGTCGCCAGGTAGGCGGGCTCACCATGCTCACCGGTATCGTTGTTTTCATTGAATCTAACCTCAGTGTGCTCACCGCCGGTATTTTTGCCCGCGGTTTATTTGATAAGTTTGGCATGAGCCGCGCGCGCCTGGCGTATCTTATCGACAGCACCAGTGCGCCAATTTGTATCCTTATTTTGCTCAATGGCTGGGGCGCGTTTGTACTTGGCATGCTCGATACTTATGAACTGCCCGCCTCATCGGCCAGTATCCTGTGGGGCTCAGTATTCTTTAACTTCTACGCCATTATCGCACTGCTCATCGCCGCCTACACCGTGTTTGCCGACAAAGTACACGGCTCCATGGCCAAAGCGGAGCAACAGTTACAGAGCAATCAGCAGCAGCTTTCTGCCGCGGCCGCCACCAAACCCGGCTATATGGTGATCCCCATCTTAACCATGGTAGTGAGCATGGTTGGCTTTATGTTGTGGACCGGCAATGGCGTACTCTCTCAGGGCAGCGGCAGTAAGTCGGTACTGTATGCAACCATTCTGGCCACCGCTGTGGCCTACCTGATGCTGGTATTTTCCAAACGCTTTACCCATCACGAAGCGGTAGATGTCGGCTTTAAAGGGATGGGGGAATTGTTGCCCCTGGTTACCATCGTATTACTATCGTTAACTCTTGGTAGCAGTTTAAAGGTTCTGGGTACCGGTTTGTTTGTTGCGGGTATAGTTGGTGAGTACTTACCTTTATTCCTGATTGTCCCCATGCTGTTCTTAGCCGGCGGCATTATGTCGTTTACCACTGGTACTTCCTGGGGCACTTTTGCCATTCTTATCCCCATTGGCGTGCCGCTGATCCAGCAGCTTGGCCTGCCTCCGTCGCTGGTTATTGGGGCCATTCTGGGCGGCGGCGTATTTGGCGATCACTGCTCACCTATCTCCGATACCACCGCGGTTTCGTCGATTGCCTCAGGATGCGACCTGCTTGAGCACGTGCGCACACAAATGCCCTATGCCTTAACCGGCGGTGCATTAACCTTAATCCTTTATGTCATAACCAGTTTAATCATGGTGGGTTAGTTTCATGCGATATCTGTTAATAAGTGCCTTAATCATTTCTCTCACCGCTTGTTCGTCCTCCGAACAGGTCACCACTACACCGGCCAGCACAGCCGAGTATGCGGTGGCCATGCCCGATAAATTCGCGGCCCGGGTTGCACTCGATGTCATGCAAGACGGCGGAAATGCGGTAGACGCAGCCATCGCGGCGCAATTTGTTCTGGCGGTAACTTACCCCGAAGCTGGCAATATTGGCGGCGGCGGGTTTATGACCATTTACATGGATAGCAGTGCCGATTTCCTTGATTACCGGGAAATGGCACCTGCTGACGCTTCCCGTGACATGTATCTCGATGACAACGGCGATGTACACCCTACCGACTCATTGTTTGGGGCTAAGGCCTCAGGTATACCCGGCACCGTTGCCGGTATGTGGGCTGCTCATCAAAAATACGGTAAGTTACCCTGGCAACGCCTGGTTCAGCCAGCCATAACCTATGCCAGTGAGGGCTTTGAAGTCCCGGAGAAACTGGCAGGCCGGGTGAGTCGCTACATTAAGCGTACTGAAAAACGCGGCCTTAAAACCAACTTTGCCAACTACTTTGGTGAAGCCGCCACAGCAGGCGTGTTATTTAAACAACCTGAGCTGGCGGCCACCTTAAGCCGCATCCGGGATAACGGGCCGGCCGGTTTTTATGAAGGCGAAACAGCCGATCATATTGTTAGGTACATGCAGGCCAATGGTGGTTTAATCAGCCATGAAGACTTATCCCGTTATCATGCTCAGTGGCGCACACCGATTAATTTTGAATGGCGCGGCTATCAGGTTGTCACTGCCCCGCCGCCAAGTTCTGGCGGTATCGCGGTGGCCCAATGGCTCGGCATGGTCGACAACGTGACCAGAACAAATATATTACCTGCGCATAACTCAGCGCCTTATCTGCATCTGGTGAGTGAAGCCGGAAAACGAGTATTTGCCGACCGCGCAGAATACCTTGGCGACCCGGACTTTTTTGCCGTGCCTCAACCGCAGTTAATCGCGCCGGACTATATCGCCAAGCGAGCGCGGGAAATTAACCTGACCGCCATTTCAGCTACCCCACAAATCAAACCCGGACTCCACGAAAGTGAGGATACCACCCATTTCTCGATTGTTGATCAATGGGGCAATGCGGTAGCCAATACCACAACCATAAACCTGAGCTTTGGTGCCGGGGTGGTAGCTGAAGGCGCTGGCTTTTTGTTGAATGACGAAATGGATGACTTCAGTGCTAAACCCGGTGTGCCAAACTTTTTCGGCGCAATTGGCGGAGAAGCTAACGCTATTGAGCCATATAAGCGGATGCTTTCATCCATGACACCCACTATTGTGCTCGAGGACGGACAGGTTAAGCTGGTGACCGGTTCACCCGGTGGAACCACGATTATTTCCTCAGTGACGCTGTCGATTCTCAACACGCTGCTATACGATTTAAATGCAGAAGAAGCCGTAAACCTGCCTCGTTTCCATCACCAGTTATGGCCAGAGGATCAAATCCGCGTACATGAAGGGTTCGACCCGGCTACACTGAATACGCTGCAAGACATGGGCTACAACATAAAAGAAAGTAACTTTGGGGATCTGCACCTGATCATGCAACAAAACGGCAAACTATCAGCCGCTTCCGAAGCTCGCGGACGGGGTAAAGCGGTAGTGCAGTCAGTAAAATAAATAATCCACCTTCTAAAGAAGGTGGCTTTGCGTTAATCCCCTAAAACGGGGCTCAAATCGAAGAAAGAACAACAATTGTGCCCTTCTTCAGTGTTGTCATTGTCACTGGCAGACATAACAAACTGGAAGAATCATCATGGATGAGGATTCAGTC
>JAYZXK010000462.1:0-4874 GCA_036141415.1 Pseudomonadota bacterium | reverse complement strand
AGGCACAATATGATTATCAGTGATGTTGAGATGATAAGGTTCAACCTCTTCCTGACAGGTCAGAGCCAGCGATTCCAGCCGGATTGCAGCCTGCCCTTCGTAGGTGATTTGTACCGGGGCGCAGCCAAGCACCGTCGCAACGGCGTCAAATAGCCGGCCAGCAGAGCTACTCAGTGGGCAGTTTAACTGCATTGTCAGCATTTTTTCGAAGCTGTTGCACATGGGGTCGGCAAACTGTGGGCAGATATCGGTCATTTCTGCCAGTTGCCCGGCACTGAAGCATTGTCGGAGCTGCGCATAAAGCGTACGCCAGGGGGATTTAATGGCCTGTGCGCCGCCAATCAATGATACCGGCAACAACGAGGCAACCCGCCGCATTTCGGCATAACTGCCATATAAAAACTCACCGCCCCACAGGGTCTCATCGGTGCCGAAACCGGTGCCATCCAGGCATATACCGAGCACCGCTTCGCCGGCCAGCGGATACTCGTTATCGCCCAGACAGGCGGCGATGTGCGCGTGGTGATGCTGTACCCGGGTGAGCTGATTGCCCTGCTCTTCCAGACTCACGCCATGCTTTGTGGAAAGATACTCCGGATGCATATCACATACGTAATGCTCAGCAGCGTTATCGTAGAGTTCGCGATAGAGTTGCAGGGTGTGCAGGTATTCATCAAAGGTACTGGCATCATGCAAATCGCCAAGGTGTTGGGTAATCACCGCCCGACGCTCCTTAACCAGACACAGGGTATTTTTTAACTGACCGCCCAGCGCAATTAGTGCCTGCGCGGCAGGGAAACCTGGCGGCAATGGTAGACTGGTCGGCGCATAGCCACGCGCGCGGCGCAGTATCTGTGTACCATGTTTTCCCGCCACCACCACCGAATCATCCAGGCGGTTGTGGATTGGCCGGTTGTGCAATAGCAACAGATCGGCAATGTCATATAACTGAGAGCGAGCCGCGTCATTAGTTATCGCCTGAGGTTCCCCGGACCGATTCCCACTGGTCATTACCAGTGGAAAGTCTACCTCTGCCAGGAGCAGATGATGTACCGGCGAATAGGGTAACATCACACCGATTTTAGTATTGTCAGGTGCAACCGATGGCGCAATTACCCGGCGTTGGTCAGGCTCTTCCTGCTTAGACAACAGCACAACCGGCGCGGCGGGATGCGTTAACAGCGCCTCGTCCTGCGCGTTCACTCTGGCAAATTGTCTGATTGCCTCAATATTTGCGGCCATCAATGCCAGCGCTTTATGGGGACGCTGCTTTCGTTCGCGCAATCGTTTCACAGCCTGTTCATTTGTAGCATCACAAGCTAAATGAACGCCGCCAATCCCCTTTACTGCAACGATTAAACCATCCCTTAACGCTTCCCCCAGTGTATGAAAAGGAGACTCGCTAGCTACTAACTCGCCATCGGGTGCTTCCAGCCAGCAATAAGGGCCGCAATCCGGGCAGGCATTCGGCTGGGCATGAAAGCGGCGATCGGCCGGGTTGTCATATTCCTGCTGACAAGCCGCACAAAGGGTAAATTCCGCCATGGTGGTGGAGGCACGGTCGTAGGGAATTTGCCGGATAATACTCAGCCGCGGGCCGCAGTTGGTACAATTGATAAAGGGGTACTGGTAACGGCGATCGCCGGGCTGCCAAAGCTCGGTAAGGCAGTCCGGACAGGTTGCGGCATCCGGTGCACAGCCGGTAGTAACAGTACCCGACTGAGATACATCGATTTCAAAGGATGAAAATAACGGTAAATCCAGTGGCTCATGATGCATTGCATCAATCCGGGCCAGTGGCGGTAACTGCTGCGATATCATCTCAGCAAACTCACCAGCCTGTGCTTCATTACAGTTAAGCTCAATGATAACGCCACCAGCGTCGTTATAGACCCGCCCGGTGAGCTTTAACTCTGTTGCCAAACGCCAGATAAACGGGCGAAAGCCCACGCCCTGAACAATCCCGTTTACACGTAAACGCATTCCCTTGCTGTGTGGCATTAATGCACCGTACAGGCCATACAGGGATCGAAAGAACGCACAATATGTTGCACCGACACCGGTGTTTTTTCACCGTTCATCACCGGCGCGCCAACTACGGCCTGCTCCAGCGCACCCGGCTGTTCATCTTGATCGCGGGGCGAGAAATTCCAGCTGGTCGGGGCGATAATCTGATAGTTACTGATCTTACCGTTTTTAACTTCCAACCAGTGACCTAAAGCGCCCCGCGCCGCTTCAACCAAACCAACGCCGGAGGCTTCGGCAGGCATTTCACCGTGCTGACAAAAGGGCGCGCTGGGATCAATTTGTTTTATCCACTGTTCCATTTGCCCTACCACAATGGCTACTTCGAGGAGTCTGGCCACCACCCGACTTAACACATTGCCACCATGGCGACTGATCATGTCACGCATCAACGGGTGACCGTTAACCACCTGTCGCGCCAATGGCCCGACTTCAACCACCTCCTGACCTAAGCGAGGTGCCTTACACCAACTGTATCCCGCATCATTGTCCAGCGTTGGCTGAGTAATTCCCTGCGCCGGCGGGTGCGGATGGTCGCTGTCACTCATCCAGCTATGGGAGTGATCTTCAGCTATCTGAGAAATATCCAGCGGACTTGTCTGGCCATCTCTGTAGCTGCCAGCAGCCCACATCGGCTCATCAATTGCACCATAAGCGCCGAAGCTGAGGAAATGATCCGTGGCCCTGCCAAGTTGGTGTAACTGTTGTACTTCAGCCACATGCAAAAAACGACGGAAATCAGAGCTGTGCCAGGGCTTTTGCTGATACCACTGCCACAATTCGGCTTCGCTTTTAAGCTGGCTAATGGTGGTCAGACTATCGCCAAATAAAGTACTTTCCAGAAAACGCTTAAACCCGGCAACGATGGCCAGTAAACGCATTCGCTCTTTGGGCTCAATCGCTTTGGCTACCCCACCCGGCTGTAAACTCAGGGTGTGTGGCCACTTACCGGCCATCAGCCCCATCAGGTGCAGAAAATCGGCCCGGGCTGGCAGCATCTGCGTTGCGGCAGAGCCTGCAGTGGCTTTAAACCGCCCCTGAATATCACCAAACCAGCTAGCGCCAGCGTATGTGTCGCGGGCAAAATCGGGCATAAAAAACAGATAAAAATGCGTGATCAGATCGGTAATGTTTTCACTTGCCAGCACTAAGTTGGTACACAGCTCGCCGTTTTTCGGCATACTCAGTCCCATGGCATCAGCTAACGCCCGGGCACTGGCCACCGACTGGGTAACCGAGCAAATACCACAGATCCGCGGCGTATAAACCAGCGCATCCATGGGTTTGTGGCCCAGTAAAATTCGTTCAAACCCACGATACAGCGGCGAGTTTACTTCAGCTCGCTGCACTTTATCTTCGCCGGTTTCCAGGGTGATTTCCAGGTCCCCTTCCACGCGATTAAAGGGGCCTGCGACAATTCGGCTCATACTGCTACTCTCTGACTGCACATACTGATGGTTCAGCCTTTGCGTTTATGAATGGTGGGCGGATAAATTAGCTGCTCGGCAATGGCATTCTTTTTTAATCGTTCAGGCGTGGCTGCTTTAGACAATTGCGCCAGGGCTACAAACCACGCTTTGGGCATATCGGTAGGCAAGCCAACCGGGATCCCGGCAATTTTCGGCGTTTGGCAGAAACTGTGGCCCGGCTCTTCAAACTCAGGCGCGGTACAGTTAATACACGGGTAGCCACCGTTGGTACAGGAGCCCTGGCCATTCCAGGGGCGACTGTTACAGTCTGCATGCGCCTGGGTGCCTTTACAACCCATGTTTTCCATCATGCAACCGCGGTCGCCCATATCCACGGCACTGGCTTTATACTCATAAAATTCGTTCCGAGAACAGCCGTGATGCACCAGGTGGTCCGCGTACATACGCGGACGACCAAACTTATCGAGTTGTTCATCATTGTGTTCACCCAACGCTATGCTCATCAGGGTCTCAGTAACCCAGTCAGGGTGCACCGGACAACCGGCTATATTAACCACCTGATCGCCACTCTGCGAAGTAAAATCCTTACCCAACAAACCACCCGCCATTTCGCCGTCGAATTGCAGGCCGGTGGCATCGGTATCATTTGCGCCTGCTGCCGTAATGCCGCCGTAGGCCGCACAGCTACCAACGGCAACAGTATAACGGGCAATGTCCGCCAGTGCTTTTACCCACTCAATCATGGGCTTGCCGGTACCGCCCATTATGTGGAACTTACCGGTGCCCATCGGGCCGGTCATCATAGAGCCTTCGATACAAAGAATATCCAGTGTAATGTCACCGGCCAGGATCGCCTCAAGCATAGCAATACACTCATCACCTGTGGCTTCGCTTAATGACGGATGCCACAGCAGATTGATGCCGGCATTTTCAAACAGGGTTAGCACATCGGGGGATTCGGCATTGAGTAACGACATGGAACAACCGCCGCAACCACCGGATTGCAGCCATAACAGATTAAGCATCAGCGGACTCCCGGTTAGGTAAAAACAGGCTGGCGATTGCACCGCCATCGATATGGTTGTCGATGGATAATTCGCCATTATGTTGCGAAACGATACCATAACTAATTGATAAACCTAAGCCTGTTCCCATTCCAACTGGTTTGGTTGTATAGAAAGGCTCGAAGATTTGCGGCGCATCATCGGCGCTGATCCCGGATCCGGTATCCCTTATGGTAAGTAACACACCGTCTTTATCTGCACTGGCATTGATGGTTAATCTGCGCGTCTCGGAAGCAGCCATGGCATCTACCGCGTTTTCGATCAGTTTGACCACGACCTGATGGATCTGCCCGGCATGGCCATAAGCTTCCAGTGGTCGGGGAATGTTGTCTACCACCTCAACCGCAAAATCACT
>JAYZXK010000461.1:0-7701 GCA_036141415.1 Pseudomonadota bacterium | reverse complement strand
CCAGTATCAGCGCGTATTCCGCAATCACCCGCTGGTTACACATTGGCCAGACAACCTGAGCAACCTCGATCAGCTTAACCAGACCAATCGTGAACACATCGCCGTTATGTTACCACTCAGTGGTCGGTTACAGGTTACCGGTATGGCCATTAAAGAAGGGATCCTGGCCGCCTATTTTAACGATACCAGTGCCATGAATGCGACCCGGATCCCGCAGTTACAATTTATCGATACCAATGGTGCAACCGCCGACGAGTTAATTGCCGCCGCTGCCAATGCAGACTGGATCATTGGCCCCTTACTGAAAGAAAATGTCGATGCATTGTTGCCGAAACTCAGCCCGCAACACCGTATTTTGACCCTGAACCGCCCGGAAGCTTCACTTCCTGCACTGGCTGATAACGAACAACAGCAAGAGCTGCTGCCAGCCAGCTTCAGTTCACAGGTCTATTACGCCCTCGCGCCAGAAGATGAAGCCAGCCAACTGGCCGAACGGGTATTTTCCCGGGGGCGTCGCTCACCGGTACTGGTCGCCTCAGAAAATACCCTCCACCAGCGCATGCAGGACGCTTTTTTAACCCGCTGGCAACAGCTCACCAGTGGCCTGGCAGCCAGTCAGCACAGCGCCCCTACTTTGGTTACCTATTCCGACAATAATACGCTGCGCGAAGGTATTCTGGATGCTCTGGATGTTGCCCAGAGTAAGGAGCGCATTAAAGAAATACAGAGTTTCGCCGACGGTGAGCTGTATAACATGGCGCGTAACCGGCGGGATATCGATGCAGTAGTGGTTTTTACCTCACCGGAACAAACCGAGCTGGTTAACCCGGTAATTGAAGCAAGCATTAGCCCCTTTGGTGGCGTTACCGTGCCGGTATTTGCCACTTCCCGCTCAATTGATTATGCCCAGTCGCGCAATCAGTGGCGAGATTTAGAGAACCTGCATTTTCTCGATATGCCCTGGGTACTGCCCGACAACCCGGCGCCCGAACTGGCCGCCCAAACCGAAGCACTGTGGCCGCAGCGCCCTACCCCACTACAACGGCTGTTTGCCTTTGGCGTGGATGCTTACAACCTGCTGCCGCGGATTAACAGTATGGCGTGGTTACCACAATTACAGTATGAGGGCCTGACCGGCGCGCTCAGTGTTAATCAGAACAATGAGATAGTACGCAGTTTACCGGAAGCAGTGGTTACTCAGGAGCGCGTTCAGGTACTGGCTGATTAATGTTATGGCACGTTGGATTGGTCACAACCAGGAACAACGTGCCCAACAATACCTGCAACGAGCCGGGCTGACGCTGGTGGCCAAAAACGTGACCTATCGCGGCAGCGAAATCGATTTGATAATGAAAGAGCAGCAAACCTGGGTATGCGTGGAAGTTAAATATCGCCAGCAGGATAGTCATGGCCACGCGGCCGAAACGATCAGTGCAGCAAAAATTCACCGCATGGGTACTGCGTTTCAGCGTTATTTAAGTGATAATGGTATCAATTCCAATATGGTTCCCATGCGGCTTGACGCAGTAGTCATCGACGGTAACACCATCCACTGGCTGAAGAACATCGCTCAGTAGGAGCATGGGGCCTGAGCAGTTAAGAGAAACGATATATCTACATGATCGACAATATCAAAGCGAATTTTACCGAAAGTATCCAAACCAAAATTGCCGCGTCTGAAATGCTGCCGCCGGCCATCGATAAAGCCGCCATGATGATGGTTGAAGCGCTTATCCGTGGTAACAAAATACTGAGCTGTGGTAACGGTGGTTCAGCCGGTGACGCCCAGCACTTTTCATCAGAAATGTTAAACCGTTTTGAGCGCGACCGCCCCAGCCTACCGGCGATAGCCATTACCACCGATACGTCAACGCTAACGTCGATTACCAACGACTACAGCTACGATGAAGTGTTCTCCAAGCAGGTACGAGCGCTGGGGCAGCCAGGCGATGTATTACTGGCAATTTCTACCAGCGGTAACTCCCGTAATGTAATTAACGCCATGGAAGCCGCGTTATCACGAGATATGACCATCGTAGCACTGACCGGCAAAGACGGCGGTGAGATGGCAGGGTTCCTGGGTGAACACGATGTGGAAATCCGTGTTCCTTCCAACCGCACCGCGCGGATCCAGGAAGTGCATCTGCTGGTCATTCATTGTTTATGCGAGTGTATTGATGACAGCTTATTCCCGGCCCATGACCCTGATGGCTATTAAATCTTTGTTACGCAACATACTCACCATTGGCGCTGTGCTGATTTTATCAGGCAGCCTCAACGGCTGTGCCGTGGTAGCAGTAGGTGCAGTTAGTGCCACCGCCGTCTCGGTGTCCAATGACCGCCGCACGGCTGGCACCCAGTTAGACGATTTTAATGCACAAAATACGGCTTCCCGGCTGATAGGAAAACAAGACAACCTTAGCGAAACGGCCAATATTGAAGTCACCGTTTACAACAAGGTGGCGTTACTTACCGGGCAGGCACCGAGCCAGGCCGATATTAAGCTGGCCGAAGAACAGGTTCGCAGCATTAGTTATATCAACAAGATCCACAATCAGATCCGTATCGGCCAACCCATAGCTACCTCCAGCGAACTATACGATCGCTGGCTGGCAACTAAGATCCGTACTAAAATTCTGGCCTCAGACAACGTACCGACCTCGCAAATCAGCATAATTGTCGAAGACTCCGAAGTATTTTTAATGGGCCTGGTTACCAATCAGGAAGCCACCGCTGCAGTCGATATCGCTCGCCATGTCGACGGCGTCGCACGGGTCATTCGTGCGTTTGAAATTTACTAACAGGGCAATACAAATAACGCGAGCTTTACCCTGATAGACAAAGGTTCATCGTACATTTATGCTAAAGGCAATTACTCTGACAATGTTGATTGGAAAATCGTGGATGTCCAGGTACGTCAGTCGCCAGACTGTTAAGCAAGGCGCGTTACGTGTAGTCCTTTACTCCCTGACTGTTTTTTTCAGTATCACGGGCAATACGGCGCCATCGCAGCTCAGCGATTATTTTAGAGAAGTCTGGACCACCCGCGACGGACTCCCGCACAACACCATCAATGCAATCGAACAAAGTGAAGACGGTTACCTGTGGGTAGGCACCTGGGAAGGCGCAGCCCGCTTTAATGGCCGTTCGTTTACCGTGTTTGGCCGCGGCGAACCCAGCGGTATGCCGGATGTCGGTATCCGCACCATCTATAAAAACCGTCAGCAGAATTTGATTTTTGCCGGCGCCCGCGGCGGATTAAGCGAGCGTCGTCCGAATGTCTGGCAGAGCTGGCAGCCTTACCGGGTTTTAATTAACGCCGTGACCGACGATTTAACAGGTAATCTGTGGGTAGCAACTGAAGGACAAGGGGTCTACCGTCAGACTGTCCGGGGCGAACGTACCCAACTGACCACTAAACAGGGCTTACCCAGTAACGTGGTGTCCAGCGTACTGAGCACCGATGATGGCAGTATCTGGCTGGGAACCGGGCGCGGACTGGTGCGCCTCAGCAGCGCAGATGACAGCTTTACGCTGGAACGGATCAACGGGTTACCTGAAGTCCCGGTTCTGGCCCTGACTGCCTATAACAACGGCCTCTTAATTGGCACCGAACGGGGTCTTTACCAATATCAGGCCGGTAAAATCAGCATCTTTTCCTCCCAGCTAATGGATCTGCCGGTATCAGCGTTACTGGCTTTTGATGATCAGATTTGGGTAGGCACCACCGACCGCGGGCTACTGCGGTACAGTGACGCTGGCCTGGAAAGCCTGAATATGGCTGCGGGCCTGCCAAACAATCGGATCCTGTCATTGTTCCGTGACCGGGAAAACAGTATCTGGGTTGGCACCAATGGCGGCTTATTCAGGCTACGTGACGCACCTTTCGTCACCCTCACCACCGAGCAGGGCTTAGCCGGCAATTATATTCGCTCGGTACTGTCGCACAGTGACGGCAGTATCTGGGTTGGCAGCAGTCAGGGCGTTAGTCGTATCACTGAGCAGGGTATAGAATCCTTAGATTTTTCAGCTTACAGCGACGGCCAGTCGGTGCTCAGTATGGTTGAAGGGCCTGAAGGCTCAGTCTGGATAGGCACCTATTCTGATGGTGTCCTGCAGTGGCAGGACGATGCTATTGTTCAGCAGTACAACCGGAAAACGGGTTTACTGGCTAACGAAATTCGCGCCATCGCCGTTACCCCACAGGGCGGTTTATGGGTAGGCACAGGTCACGGTTTGAACTATGTCGACAGCAACGGCGTGCGCAGTTTCACTACAGAAGATGGCCTACCCACACCATTTGTTATGGCGCTGTATTTACACGATGACGGGCGCCTGTTTATTGGTACCGGTGGCGGTGTGGTTATTCGCAGTCCGAACGGCGACATTACTCCGGTAGATATCAGTAAGCTGGATGACGCCGAATATGCCTTTGGTTTCGAACCGGAACCGGCTGCCGGCCTGCTGTGGATGAGCACCGATCGCGGCCTGGTAGCCTATGACCTGACCACCGGCCGTTTAGCCATGCTGGGCCGTGACGCAGGCCTGCCTTTTGATAAGGTCTTCCAGGCGGTAGTCGACCAGGACCGACATCTATGGTTAAGCAGCAATCGCGGTATATTGCGTTTCAGGCGCAAACAAATTGCAGCGTACCTTGCCGGCGACCGCCAGCAGGTCGATTTCGAACTCTTTGGCGAAAGCGATGGCATGCAAAGTGCTCAGGCCAATGGCGGATCCATGCAGGCTGCCACACTGGCTCAGGACGGTACGGTATGGTTTGCAACATCCAAAGGCGCCAGCCGGGTGAACCCTGCCGAGCTTAAGCGCTTTTCAGCCAATACCCCGCCGGTGGTGATAGAAGGCATTAAAGTGAATGGTTCCGCTTTGCCTTTACACACCGAAAGAGACATCGCTCCCGGCGCAGACCGAATCGAGATTCAGTTTGCCGGACTGGGCTTTGTAATGCCCGAGCGAATTCTATACCGCACCCGCTTACAGGGTTTCGATAACAGTTGGGTCGACCGGGGATCAAATACTATTGCCGAGTACACTAACCTGCCACCGGGCGACTATCAGTTTATGGTAAGCGCCTCATATCCTGGGGGTGCCTGGGGTGAACAAAATGCCCGCTTCCGTTTTACTATTGCTCCTTATTTCTGGCAACAAACCGGCTTCTGGCTGGTGGTCCTGCTGACTGTTATCGCCATGGTCATTGTGGCGCACCGCTGGCGTATGAAGAGTTTGCGCCAGCGCGCCGAGGAACTCAGTACCCAGGTGGCCGAGCAAACGTACACACTTAAACAACAGGCAGACAACCTACGTAAAGTCGATGAGGAGCGCTCGGCATTATTAAGGGAAATCAAGCGCCAGGCAGCTGAGTTTGAACAGCAGGCCCGATCAGATAAACTCACCGGGCTCGCCAACCGTCGGGCATTCGATGAGTCACTGCACCGCGAATGTGCCCGTTCGAAGAGACGCAACCTGCCGCTGTGCCTGGCGCTGTTGGATATTGATCATTTCAAGCAAATTAACGATACATTTAATCACAGCATTGGCGACAAAGTGCTTAAACGGGTGGCCGATGTTATTAGTCATCACTGCCGAGAGGAAGACCTGGTCGCGCGTTGGGGCGGTGAAGAGTTTGTGATTTTACTGCCAAATTGCGATAACCAGGCAGCACAGGACATTTGCGAGCGCATTCGCCAGGCAATAAGCGAAACCGACTGTTCTGCCATCGCCCCGGGCATTTCCCTGACTATCAGTATTGGCGTTACGGCTTATCACAGTGACGATACATTTGATAAGTTGATTTCGCGGGCTGACAAAGCGTTATACGCCGCTAAAGAAGCGGGCCGCAATCGTCTTACCCTGATCTAAGCGGCCAGACTTTACTCATTTGTCGGGTAACAGCGACTGGCAAACGAAGGTAAACTGGCCTGCGACCGGCCATAGAGATGCACGTGCCAGGTGGGATGAATGCCGCGCGTAGCGTCGATTGCATGAATATCACTATCAGTCATCACCAACACATCACCGCTTGCCACCGCACACTCTTTTACCATCCGCATATGAGCATCGGCGCAATAATAAAACACGTGAAATTCGATTCCTGACAGTCCGACAATTACCGCCCAGGTTCGATGGTCGTGAGGTGGCGTATTGACGCCCACCCCATCAGACACCAGATAAACCGAGGGACCGCCGGCCGGATCCTCACTCAGAGGATACATAAACTCTTCACCAGGCCCGGCCAGTTGAAACTGACTTAAATCGAAATTCGATGCCAGACATATTTTTTTGAGACGTTCACCGAACGCTTGCAACTGAGCGTATTCAGGTGTCTTGATTAGGCATTCGCCGCGGATTTGCCGGGCAAAGTCTTCGATGACGTTCAGGGATGCTGTCATAAAGCGGTTTCCAGATAACACTAATCCTTTCAAGATACCATGGGGTCAAGTTAACTACCAAAAGCTATGCCACCGGGCCTGCGAAGCCAGACATAGTAAGCTTATCGTCGACATAATACTTTGGTGGTACGGTACTACTGCTCAAATAACCATCAGCTATACTAGCTCTGCTATAGAGCGTATAACTGACAGGGGCTGGCGCCTGGTCAGCCGTATTTAGTACCATTTCATTCCCTATCCGCCGCCCAGCTTTGTCGACAATAAAGCCTAATTAATATTGACTGAGGCGGCTGAAACGCCTATATTGTCGACATCATTTCTAACAGTGAGTCGTTAATTGTGAGTATCGCAGCCTTTGCTGAACAAGCGGTTACCAGTGCTGATAAAACCTTTTTACAACTTCGGGTAGATATTGTTGAAGGAGCCATCCCCCCGGGCAGTAAACTCAGTGAAACCGAACTGTCGACAAAATACCAGGTTAGCCGCGCCGTCATTCGTGAAGCGATTAACCGCCTTGAATCCTGTCATCTGGTTGAGCGAAAAGCCAATGTTGGCGCGCGGATTGTATCGTTAACGCCACAAGGTTTAATTCAGCTGTACCAGGTTCGCGAAGCGCTTGAGGGCATGGCCGCTCGTCTGGCAGCAAAGAATATGTCGGACCAGGAAATTGCCGACCTGACTGCCCTGCTCGACAACCACTTTCAAACGGTCAAAGGCGGTGAGTCCTACTATCAGGAAGCCGGCGATCTGGATTTTCATTACCGGATTATTCTGGGCAGTAAAAATCAACACCTTATCGAAGTGCTGGTTAACGGCATCTACCATTTGATTCGCATGTACCGCGTGCAGTTCGGCATGGCCGGGCCGCGGGTAACTACCGCATTTGACGAACACAAACACGTGGTACAGGCGATAGCAAATCGTGACGAAGAGCTGGCCGAAATGCTCATGCGTCGTCACATTTTGTATTCAAAAAACAACATTGAACGCAAGTTGCTTCAATCCTAATCAACCTAAACCAAGAGAATGATTATGAGCGCAGGTAAAACATTTCGTCAGGCACTGGCCGACAATAAACCTCTTCAAATCGTAGGCACCATTAACGCCTACAGTGCCATGATGGCTAAAGCCATTGGCCACAAGGCTATCTACCTCTCTGGCGGTGGTGTTGCCAATGCTTCTTACGGACTGCCAGACCTGGGCATGACCTCATTAAATGACGTTATTGTCGACGTCCAGCGCATCACTTCTGCCTGCGACCTGCCATTACTGGTAGATATCGATACGGGCTGGG
>JAYZXK010000460.1:0-9380 GCA_036141415.1 Pseudomonadota bacterium | reverse complement strand
GGTAGAAATCATCATTGTTGATGTTTTCATCTGAGAAAATTTCATCAATGCGGTTTCCATACAGGAAATCGCTTGAGATGGCCCGGTGGGTCACATTAATTGGAATGTTCTCGGCTTTACGCGCTTTTTCGAAAAAGTCGGCACCGGCTTTGATTTCAAGCTCCAGGCCTTCGGCCATAATCGGATAGCCGGCGTTCCAGCCCCAGGTTTCCACTACGTCGCGCAGGTCCTGATAACCTCTGTTAACACTGGTAGCAGCAATAGGCTGCAATTGCTGATCGACAAAGGCACCATCTGCAAAGTTTTGCTGATAGGTCACATCCAGACTACCTGGTGCCGAACGACGCGCCCGGCTGGTGCCGGCGTACCAGTCAAGGTACAGGAAGTTAAGCTCAGGGAAGTTATGGGTACCTTTAATCTGATGTGAGTACATGCGACGCTCTTCAAACAGCATGTCCACACGTTGCAATTCAGTTTCGCCGAACACCGTTTCATTAATATCGATAAATTCACGTACCCGCACCCGGTCACTCATGTCGTGCAGGATCAGGTTAGTCATATCGATACGGTGGTTGCTGTTGATTTCCCAACCGAGGTTAAGCATGCCGCTCCAGCGTACCTGCTGTTCGGTATCCACGCCTTCAAAGAACTGCGCGAAACATTTGCCGTCTTTAGAATAGCGATCCGGCAGGTCAGAACAACCTACGGTGCCCAGGTTATTACCCTGACTGCCCTGATTGATGTTCCATTCATTTTCGTAAGACACTGCCGACAGGAAACCAAAAACGCCGTAATCGGTATCGTAGTTATCCCCTAAGGTCATGCCCAGGTTGAAATCCGGATCAACACTCTTCGGGTCCGGGCCGATATCCCAGAACATCGAGCTCAGCATAGCTTTGCGATCTTCCAGGGTTAAACGATAACTGTTGGAGCCCTGAATACCGGCATCAGATTGTGCCCGGTCGAGGTTGTCTGAAATGACTGATGACAGTTCACGCGTGCCATCGTCACGGCCGGTCCAGTCGTCACCGCCGCCAGAATAGAAGAAACCATCATCAGAGTTATTGGTGTTGTACCCTAATCCACCACTTACGCGGAAAATAAAGTCAGTCGGAATCGTTTTGGTACGAATGTTTACGTTACCACCACCAAAGTGCGCAGGCATATTCGGCGAGAAGGATTTCTGAACATTGAGACTTTCGATGATGTCAGACGGGAATAAGTCTAACGGTACTACCGAGCGGGTTGGATCCGGGCTCGGTACACCCATCCCATTTAACTGGGTACTGGAGTAACGTTCACCCAAACCACGAACGTAGATAAACTTGCCGTCTACCAGGGTCAGACCGGTTACCCGGCGCAAGGCGGATGCGGCATCGCCGTCACCGGTACGTGAAATCTGTTCTGCGCCCATAATATCGGCAACGAACGCCTGGTTCTGACGTTCCTGCAGTACCGCTGCTGCCGTACCTTTTAAACGTGTACCCGTCGCAACAACTTCTTCGATAGCCTGCGCTTCTTCCTGTTCGCTCTGCTGCGCAATCGCCGCGCTGAAAGGATGTAATGAACTTGCACAGAGCGCAAAGGCAACCGATTTATAAAGCCGTGACATCGACGGCATTGGACGGTCTGTTGAACTCATTATTTAAAACTCCACTGAAACTCAAATTTTTTGCTGGATTTTCAACAGGTCAGGCGCCATGCGGCGCCCTTCCTGATTTATGACTTTACGTAAGCGCGGTGTGAATTATTCCAGACCGACTGTTACCCATCCTTGCGTCCAGTCATTGCTGGCGTCCATGGCACCGATAAAGTCAGTGTCTTCCAGCAGGTCGTTACCGGTGAAGGTTAACGAAGAATCTAACAGTACCGAACCGGTAGCTGGCATATAACCATTGTCAGCCAGACCCAGCTGGTCAGCGGTAGAGACCATGTTTGAATCTTCAGCCAGGAACCAGTCTTCTGCAAACTGGTCACCAAAGTTGCTGCCCGCTTCACACGCTACGATAGAGTCAGCGATTGACAGGTCACCCGCAGTAGCCAGAGCCTGAGACTCGTCACCGTTTACACGCAGACAGTTGCTGTAGCCTGCCGGGCCAGTGATTACAAAGCCATGCAGTGAGCCAGCGGTACCAGCACGCAGACGTACGCCGTTGGTTTGATCTGCACCCAGTATAGTCACGTTAGCAATAGTTGGGTTAGTCAGTGGCGTAGCCGACGCATCAAATTCACTGTTATCTGATTCGAATGCGTTGTCGCCGCCTGCTGAATCCTGCTTAATCAGTACATACTGTGCAGTACCCGTCCAACCGAATGACCAGTCGAAGGAATCATCACCGTTTGCGGTCAGTACCACGTGTTTCACGCTTACTGAGCCACCAAAGAACTCGATACCGTCGTCCAGGTTCTGGTGAACCTGAATATAGTCAACCGAAGTACCAGAACCCACACCGGCGAAGCTGATACCGTTCAGTTCGTCACCGTTACCTAAGGTACGGCCCGCGTATTTAACCACAACGTACTGGATAGTGCCTGAATTATCTTCTGGTTGGTTACCGCCGAACTGACCTGCGTCACCTTCGGCAGCTACACCACAGTTAGCCAGTTCAGATTCAGTAGCATCACCAGTAGTGTCGCCACAAGAGTTAGCTGGTGCATTACCCAGTAATACCAGACCACCCCATTGGCCAATGCCCGTTTCCTGACCCGTTACGTCTTGTACTGAGGTCATCACAATTGGCGCATCAGCAGTACCCATGGCACGGATTTTTGAACCGCGACGCACGACCAGGAAGTCTTCACCCTGCTGACCGATTAGCGTAGTGCCTGCATCGATATAAAGGGTTGCAGAGTTCTGATTATCACCACCTACCGCTGTACGACCGGTTAATACCCAGTGCGCATCGTTAGACAGCGCAACGTCAGCGTTAAATTCAACGTCCGCGTCAAGCTGATAAACCGGCTTGTCAGTGATTTCAGGGAAGCTGGCAGACACGTCAGTCGCCAGGCCCTGTTCAAAGGCGTTGCTTACCAGTGACTGATCCATGCCGTAAGCCCAGCCTTCAGTCCAGTCGTTCTGACCATCAAATGCACCGATGTAATCGGTTGAGGCAAACCAGCTGTCGTCTTCAACATCAGCTACGTCTGCACCAGCACCTAACAGCGCAGAACCAGCACCAGGCATGCGGCCCATAGTACCTAAGTTAAGGTCGGCAGAAGTCAGTACCTGGTTGTTGTTACCCGCAGTAAACCATGATTCAGCGAAAGCATCACCAAAGTTGCTGGCTGCGGCACAGGCCACTACGGAGTTAGCAATTGACAGTTCGCCTGCTGTGGCCAGCGCCTGAGACTCCGTGCCGTTTACACGCAGACAGTTGCTGTAACCTTCAGGACCAGTAATTGCGAAGTTATACAGTGCACCTGCAGTACCAGCACGCAAACGTACGCCGTTTGTCATTGCTGCCCCCTGGATAGTGACGTTAGCTACCGTCGGGTTAGTCAGCGGTGTGGCAGAAGCGTCGAATTCGCTGTTGTCAGATTCAAAGGCGTTATCACCACCTTCAGAGTCCTGACGGATATAAACGAATTGTGCTTTACCTGTCCAGCCGAATGACCAGTCGAAAGAGTCATCGCCGTTGTCAGTCAGTACAACGTAACGTACGTTAACAGTACCACCGAAGAATTCGATACCATCGTCCAGGTTCTGGTGAACCTGAATGTGGTGTACGTTAGTTTGTGAACCCACACCCGCAAAGCTGATACCGTTCAGCTCATCACCGTTACCTAAGGTACGGCCAGCGTGTTTAACCACTACGTACTGAATAGTACCTGAGTTATCTTCCGGGTTGTTGCCGCCGAACTGACCCGCGTCACCTTCAGCTGCTACACCACAGTTAGCCAGCTCGTCTTCGGTAGCGTCACCAGTAGTATCGCCACAAGAGTTAGCCGGTGCGTTACCCAGTAATACCAGGCCGCCCCATTGGCCAATACCTGTTTCTTCACCAGTAACATCCTGAACAGAGGTCATGGTGATAGGTGAACCAGGCAGCCCCAGTGCTTCAATCTTAGAACCACGACGAACTACCAGGAAGTCTTCGCCCTGCTGACCGATAATAGTGGTGCCATTTTCGATGTATAAAGTAGCAGAATCTTCGTTATCGCCACCTACAGCAGTACGACCGGTTAATACCCAGTGCGCATCGTTAGTCAGGGTAACGTCGGCAGTAAATACCACGTCTTCGTCGATTTGATAAACCGGTTTGTCAGTCAGTTCCGGGAAGTTAGCAGAAACGTCCTGCGCTAAACCTTGCTCAAAAGCGTTATCCACATCCGCAGGGAAACCGCCGTTCACACCTGACGTCCAGCCAGACATCCAGTTGGTTGCGCCGTCAAACGCACCTACGTAGTTAGCTGAATCAAAGCTGCTGTGCAATGCGGTAGGATCAGAACCTGAAGTCAGCAATACAGAACCTTGTGCAGGCGTGTAACCGTCATCGCTCAGGCCCAGCTCAGCAGGCGTCAGCACCTGGTTGCCAGACTGCGAGGCAAACCACTCAGCGGTAGTCATGGTACCGATAGTGTCGCTACCAAAGTTGTTGTTAGCATCTTCACAGGCAACAATTGAGTTGGTGATAGCCAGTTCACCGTCTGCAGCCAGTTCCTGAGACTCAGAGCCGTTTACGCGCAGACAGTTTTGATAACCTGTAGGACCGGTTACTAACACGTTAGTCAGGAAGCCGGCAGTACCCGCACGTAAGCGCACACCGTTAGTTTGCGCATCACCAACGATAGTCACGTTAGCAATGTTAGGCTGAGTTAATGGCGTAGCAGCTGCGTCGAACTCGCTGTTGTCTGCTTCGATGGCGTTATCGCCGTTTTCGCTGTTTTGCTGGATATAAACGAACTGGGCAGAACCTGTCCAGCCAAATGACCAGTCTAAGCTGTCGTCACCGTTATCAGTCAGCACAACGTGTTTAACGTTTACAGTACCACCAAAGAACTCAACACCATCGTCGAGGTTCTGGTGAACCTGAATGTAATCTACTTCGGTGCCTGAACCCACACCCGCAAAGCTGATACCGTTCAGTTCGTCGCCGTTACCTAAAGTACGGCCTGCGTGCTTAACCACGATGTAGCGCAGTACACCTGAGTTATCAGTTGGGTTGTTACCACCGAACTGACCCGCGTCACCCTCGGCAGAAACACCACAATTATTCAGTTCGTCCTGAGTAGCGTTACCTTCGGTATCACCACAAGAGTTAGCCGGCGCTTTACCCAGCAGTACCAGGCCGCCCCATTGACCGATATCGGTTTCCTGACCGGTAACGTCCTGTACTGATGTAAAGATGATTGGCTCAGCAGCGGTACCTTCGGCCATGATTTGTGAACCACGACGAACAACCAGGAAGTCTTCGCCTTCTTCACCAAAAATAGTGGTGCCGGCTTCAATGTTCAGCACGGTTGAGTTTTCATCATCGCCACCCACAGCAACACGACCGTCCAGCACCCAGTGTGCGTCGGCAGTCAGCGTGGTTTCGTCGTTAAACTCTACGTTTTCGTTCAGGCGATAAACCGGCTTGTCAGTGATTTCAGGAAACTCTGAAGACACATCAGTGGCCAGGCCCTGATCTAACGGGTTTTCTGCACCCGTTGGAGTTGGTGTAGGTGTTGGGGTTGGTGTAGGGGTTGGCGTAGGTGTTGGTGCAGGATTCGTTACCACATCACCTTCGTTGATATTAATATCCCCACCACAACCTGCCAGAATGAGTGCAGTTGCAATGGCTGATGCTCTGAATGTGTGCTTTATAGCCATTAAAATTCTCCAAAACCACTTTATGTCATTATTTCAATGGCTGAGAAGACTACCGGACTTGAATGACACTTTTGTTACACTATCTGGCTGTAACAAAAGTTTCTTATTTGTCAGTAGATGATTGTTTTTTAAACACTAGCTTGAAGCGGCAAAACCGCCAGCACTGGCGCGTTTGCGGGCTTGTGGGCGATTTCCGGGTAAATTATGACAGTGGTCAGACCGCCTCTCTGAACCACTTGGTGATAACCACTTTTTCACCTTTTATGACAGGATGGGCATGATGCAGGGTATTGGCGTTAGGTCGCCCGTCCAGCAATAAATTGTTCCAGATCACCGCCGTACCAGGGTGAGGGGTAAAGGATTTGCCCAGTTTAACAAATTCGGTTTCGCCACCTGCCTCAACTTCGTTCAGATACACCATGCATGTCCAGGTACGCTGTCCCAACTGACTGGCAAACTGGCGGTATTCACTGGTACCGGGTTCAAAATAATCTGTATGGGCTTTAAATTGCTGACCAGGCGCATAATGCTGGGCCTGGATAGGCTCGCTATTGCCTTTGGCAAAACCAAAATAATCAATAATGCGCGCAGAGACCTGATGGGCGATATCACTGTCGAGGCTAACCAAATCACAGGTGCTGGAGGTTCTGAAGGCGGTATCTGCCTCGGTGCTCGCGGTGGTGATAGTGGATGGCCTGAGATGCTGTTTACTCAGCGCTACGATGCTTTCGCAGGTCGGCAACGCCAGAAAGTCCTTCACCACATACAACTGTGCCTGATCGGATTCTACTATTTGTATATTGCCGGGCTGTACATTGCCGGGCAGCCCATTTGCCAAAAATTTCGGCTGGGGGTAGCGGGCGGCGTATTGCCGGGCCAATGTCTGTTGCTGCGCGGGAGGCAGATTATTTCCCAGCAGCGCCACAATTTCAGCGTGGGCAAACCCCTCGCCAAGCATTGTAGTATAAATCTGCATAACCGGCACATTGCGTAACAGGTTGGTGAGTATCCATTGCTTCCACTGTGCTTGCATTAGTGGGCCTCCGCTTCACCAATAGCCCGCATCTGGCGGTTCAGCATATCCTCTCGTATGGGGAAGTAGCCATCTCGCGCCACCTGCTGCTGGCCGCGCTGCGACAGCACGTAACGTAAAAATTCACTCTCCAGTTTGGGTAGTGGCTCGCCCGGGGCTTTATTGACCACCAGATACAAAAACCGGCTGAAAGGGTAGGTTTCATTTTGCACGGTTTCGCTGGTTAGTGGCACCAGGTTATCTGCGCTATGCCCTAACGGCAGCGCTTTCACTCCGGCCGTTTTATACCCATACGCGGCATATCCCATACCGCCTTTACTGGACGCAACAGATAATACCACCGAGGCAGAGCCGGGCTGCTCATTCACCGATTTGGTAAAATCACCGTCGCATAACGCCATTATCTTAAACAGGCCGTAGGTACCCGACACCGAGTTACGGCTGAATAGCCTTATGGGTGCCGAATCGCCATAATCATTGATCCCCAGCTGCGACCATTTGGTGATGCGCTGCTCTGCACCACAATAACGGGTAACGGAAAAGATCGCATCCACCTGCTGCAAAGTTAGCCCTTCAAGCGGGTTGCGGTGCTCAACAAAAATAGCAATGGCATCGATGGCCACCTTGATCACCGTAGGCGGATAACCATGGGCCTGGATAAACGCTCGCCGCTCACTGGGCTTTAAATCCCGGCTCATTGGGCCAATGGTTGCGGTCCCTTCGGTAAGCGCCGGCGGTGCGGTAGAAGAGCCTGATGCCTGGATCTGGAAGGTCACATCCGGATAGAGGGTTTTAAATTCCTGGGACCATAAGGTCATTAAGTTAGCCAGAGTGTCGGAGCCCACAGAGGTAATATTGCCTGCCACTCCCGGCTTGCGCTCGTAGCCGGTTTCACTGGCTACAGCACTTACAGAAACTCCGATAAGCAGTAACAAAAAAGCAAACTTAGGCATATTACTCCTGGCTGGCAATCATCTCGGCATCAAATTCAAAAAAGAATTCGCTGCCTTCCCCTACCCGACTGGTGATTTGAAGTTTTGAATTATGATGATTCAGCACGTGTTTTACAATGGATAAGCCCAGCCCCGAGCCGCCGGTTTTTCGTGAGCGTGCTTTATCCACCCGGTAAAAACGTTCGGTCAGGCGCGACAGGTGGCGCTGCTCTATACCATCACCGTTATCTTTTACGGCAAACCGCACACCGGCTTTGGTCACCGACCAGTACACGTCAATGTTGCCGCCTTCCGGCGTATAGTTGATGGCATTAAAGATCAGATTGGAACAGGCGCTGCGTAATTCGGTTTCAATACCATAAATACGCACCCCGGGAGTTAAGTGAAACTCGATGGTGTGGTGCTTGTCTTTGTTGAGCGCATCGGCTTCAATTTTCACCTGATTAAGCATCGCCGCCATATCCACCGTGTTTTCATACACGCGCTCGGAGCTTGCTTCAATTCTGGATAGCACCAGTAAATCTTCAATCAGACTCTGCATACGCTGAGTCTGGGTACTCATTTCAAGATAAGCTTTTTTCACAAACGGATTAAGCTGTTCATCGGCATCCGGCAATATTTCCAGGTAACCGTTGATAACCGTGAGTGGCGTACGTAATTCGTGGGAAACGTTGGCGACAAAGTCTTTACGCATTTCCTCCAGTTGGCTCAGACGCGTGACATCCCGGGCAATCAGCAACAAGTGCTCTTCACCATAAGGCATGATCCGGTACTCGAAAGACTTTAACGGATTAAGCGGTGATGGCACTTCAATCGGAAAATGGTATTTGCCTGCGTGAAAGTACTCGATAAAATCGGGATGGCGAATAAGGTTATCCAGACGCCTGCCGGCGTCTGATGGCCAGCGCAATCCGAGTTCCAACCGGGCCAGGCGGTTACACCAGATAATACAAGCTTTGGAATCCACCACCACCGCAGCATCGGGCAGGGCTTCTGACCCTTCGCGGAAGCGTTTAACCAGCGCGCCCAACTCCTTGCGTTTATTGCGGTTTCGCCGCTGCAGGTAGTAAATCCCTTCGTAGATATGTTCCCATAATCCACTGACCGACGGTGGCGACATTTTACGACTGTGCCACAACCAGCGGTTTAATTTGAACAACTGCCAGTAGTTAACCAGCAACAAGCCCGTGGCCCCCATGGCCACAGCCAGTAGCATGTCTTCCACATACCAGCCGATGATCGCAAAGAAGATAAGAAACAGGACGAGTCGCGCAACTGACTTTATCCACGAAAAGGGGTAATACATCCCGGTTGTTCCTTTCTTGCGCGCTGACGATGGGGCAGACTATACCTACCCCAAAGATGAAATTAAATTAAATTAAAGCTTAGTAGAAAAACGGTAACCTGCGCCCCTGACCGTTTGGATCATGGCGTCATGTCCCTGACCACCAATGGCTTTGCGCAAACGACGAATATGCACATCCACCGTGCGATCTTCCACGTAGACATTAGTGCCCCAAACATTGTCGAGCAATTGTTCACGGCTATACACCCGCTCCGGATGCGTCATGAAAAAGTGCAA
>JAYZXK010000459.1:0-3589 GCA_036141415.1 Pseudomonadota bacterium | reverse complement strand
TTCGGGATAAGACTTACTCATTTTCACGACCTCGTAGGTTACTGTTCAGCCAGCGCCTGATTGAGTATGTCCAGCTTACCGTCGATGGGGCGGAGCAACTCAAGTCCCAGCACTTTTGCCAATGCCGGATACACCTCCAGATTACTGAAGCGCGGAAGGCGTTGCCCTTGCTTAAAGGCAGGCCCGGCAGCAACAAAAGTGGCTCCCATATCCGGATGTTCAGGCAAATAGCCATGACCGCCGGGGCCGATACGACTGTCTTTATTTTTGGCAAAACGGGCCGGCGCATCAATGGTAATAATAATATCACCGGTGCGCGGATTATGCGGCATGTGATAATGCTTTCGTTGATGCTCATCAAACACTTTTACACCGGGTAATGCTAATGCTCGCAACGCCTCTTCCTGCGCTTTAACGGTCGCCTCACTGACGCCGTCCTTGGCATACAACAGTATTTGTTCGCCTTCGTTGAGTATCAGAAAGTCATCGCTGATATTCAGCTCGTCCTGGTAAATTATCCGGCTGGTATCTACTGCGTTCATGCCGTGGTCAGACACCAGGATCAGGTTGACCTTTATTGGCAAAGCCTGAATACGCTCATACAACTGACCAATCAGTGCATCGATTTTTTGCACGGCGGCAAAAGTCTGCGGTGCGTCCGGACCATAATCGTGCCCCACGGTATCGACTAAAGAGAAGTAACCGGCAATAAACACCGGGCGGGTTGCATCCGGATAGGTCAGCCATTCAATGATCTGATCAATGCGCTGCTGATAGTCTGAATATTTGGAATAGTGAAAATGATAAGAAGGTAACTGCCCGCCAATCCGTGCGTCGGACTCCGGCCAGAAGTAAGTTGCTGCCGGGTAACCATGGGTTTCCACCAGATTCCAGAACGGCATCGCTGTGATCCAGGAGCTGTCTTTATAAGCTTCACCCATGGAGTAGTATGCATGGCGGCTTTTATCATAAAAACGGTTGTTCACAATACCGTGATTAACTGGCAACATGCCGGTCAGCAGCGAAATATGATTAGGAAAAGTATTGGCCGGATACACCGGCTGCATGCTTTCAGCACGAACACCGCGAGCGGCAATATTGGCCATAGCCCGGGCCTGATGCTTGTCGATATAGTCGTGACGAAAGCCATCGATTGAGATTAATACCACATGCTGTTCCGGACGTTCAGCATGTACTTTCAGGCTAACAAGAATCAGGCAGCCAAGTAGACTGCGCCAGCTAAAAAATGTCATAAAAGGCTTTGATATCAATTAAAAAGCATAAGATAACACCTTTTTTATGACACTGGTGTTAACGAATCAAGCGGCCAGCGAGGAACGACCGATTCTGACAGAGGAGTGGTTTCACCTGCTTTGAGTCGCTGCAAGCCTGCATACGCTATCATTGCGCCATTATCGGTACAAAAACTTAAGCCCGGGTAATACACTTCGCCGTTGATATCCTGCATTAATTTGGTCATGGCAGTACGTAGCGAAGTGTTGGCACTCACACCCCCGGCTATCACCAATCGTTTCAGTCCGGTTTGTTTAAGTGCCCTTTTACACTTAATAATCAGGGTATCGATTACCGCTTCCTGAAAAGCAAAGGCAATATTGGCCTTGGTTTGATCACTGCCGTCGGCGTCGCGAATAGTATTGGCAGCAAAGGTTTTAAGGCCACTGAAGCTAAAGTCCAGACCAGGGCGGTCGGTCATCGGGCGCGGAAAACTGTAGTGGCCGCCTTCACCCTGATCGGCCAACTTTGCCAGCAGCGGCCCACCCGGATAATCCAACCCCAGCAGCTTGGCCGTTTTATCAAAGGCTTCACCGGCGGCGTCGTCGATAGACTCACCGAGTAATTCATAACTGCCGATACCATCTACGCGCACCAGCATGGAATGACCGCCAGACACCAGCAGCGCAACGAAAGGAAACGGCGGCGGGTTATCTTCCAGCATGGGGGCTAACAAATGCCCTTCCATATGATGCACGCCAATGGTCGGCACATTCCAGGCATAGGCTAACGAACGTCCTACTGAGGCGCCCACCAGTAATGCGCCAACCAGGCCGGGCCCGCGGGTATAGGCAATACCATCGATATCATCAGAAGAGGAACCTGCATCGCTCAACGCTTTTTGAATCAGCGGGACGATTTTGCGCACATGGTCTCGGGATGCCAGCTCGGGAACTACGCCACCGTAATCGGCGTGCAACTTAACCTGACTATATAAGGTATGCGACAGAAGCCCCTGTTCGTCGTCATAAACAGCAATACCGGTTTCATCACAGGATGTCTCAATACCTAATACGCGCATAGTGTTCTGTTTGCCTTTAGTTGATCTGATTTAGCAGGGGTGACTGGTTGCGAAGTTTAACCGAATTGGCGAATTCAGGCCACTACGGTGCATTGGGTGTATTATATGGGGCGTTTTGGCTATTTTTTTAACACTAAGACTTTACATCCTGGGCGTGAATGATTAGAATTTCGCACCATTTTTAACCCGGGTGGTTTAAAAGTACCTATTTTAACCCGGACATCCTGTTAAGTTTTGAGGTGAATTTTTAATGCCTATCGTTAAAGTTAGAGAAAACGAGCCATTTGACGTAGCACTGCGTCGTTTTAAGCGTTCTTGTGAAAAAGCCGGTGTTCTGTCAGAAGTTCGTCGTCGTGAATTTTTCGAAAAGCCAACTTGGGAACGTAAGCGCAAGAAAGCAGCTGCTAAAAAGCGTCACCTGAAAAAGCTGGCTCGCGAAAACGCACGTCGCGTAAAACTGTACTAATTCACCTTTAGTCCAGTTTAGCTGCAATAACATGCAGCAAAAAAACCTGTAAGCAACTATCGACTGAGTAACTTATGGCGCTAATCGACGATTTAAAAAATGCACAAAAAGATGCAATGCGGGCAAAAAACAAGGTCCGTCTTGGCACTATTCGCATGGCGTTAGCAGCTATTAAGCAAAAAGAAATCGATGAGCAGGTAACTTTAGGCGATTCTGATATCCTGGCAGTGTTAACCAAAATGGTTAAACAACGCCAGGATGCTGCCGCGCAGTACGATTCGGCAGGTCGTGAAGACCTGGCGCAAACTGAGCGCTCAGAGATTGTCGAACTCGAGTCTTTCCTGCCCCAGCCTCTTACAAAAGAGGAAATTGCCGTGCTGATCGATGAAGCTATGACTTCAACCGGTGCCAGCGGCATGCAAGATATGGGTAAGGTGATGGGTGTGTTAAAACCCCAGGTACAAGGCCGGGCCGATATGGGCGCACTGAGCGCCCAAATCAAACAGCGTTTAGGGTAAATTACCCAACCCACGCTGGCATTTATGGTAGCGGCGCAGATCGTTGCGCTTACCACATATCCTGATAAAGTATCCGCAATCCAATACTTCATGGCAGCGTAGTACAATCTATGGCAGGTAAAATCCCTCGCGAATTTATCGACGACCTGTTGGCCCGTACCGACATCGTTGAAATTGTTGATAGCCGTGTCCGGCTCAAAAAAGCGGGGAAAAACTATTCAGCCTGCTGTCCGTTCCACGACGAAAAAACGCCCTCTTTTACCGTAAGCCAGGATAAACAGTTTTATCACT
>JAYZXK010000458.1:0-22793 GCA_036141415.1 Pseudomonadota bacterium | reverse complement strand
TATCAATGCCGGCCAGGCAATCGAAGCCACCGGTAAGCAGGGTGTAATCAGTATCTCAACAAAGCAGGAAGGCGACTTTGTGAAAGTCCGTATCCAGGACACCGGCTGTGGGATAAGTCAGGAAAATCTCGAAAAATTGTTCAATCCGTTTTTTACCACCAAACCTGAGGGGCAAGGCACCGGGCTGGGCTTGTCGATTACCTATGGGATAATTCAGGAGCATGGCGGCCAGATTCAGGTCTCCAGTACGCCAGGCGAAGGGAGTATCTTTGAACTAGCCTTACCTATAAACGGTCTGGATGACCAACAGCATACCGTAGCGCAACATTAGCGGTCAGGATCATCGAGGAATTACTATGCCAAACACCGAAGCTACAACGCCAAAATACTCAGTACTTTGTGTTGATGATGAACCCAATATTTTACGCTCTATCAAGCGGGCGCTGTTTTCAATGAATATCGACCTGACGCTGGTAGAAAGTGGCGAAGAGGCCCTGGCGATTATGGCGCAAAAAACCATCCATGTGGTCATTTCGGATATGAAGATGCCGCACATGACCGGCGCCGAATTGCTCGAAAAGGTAGCCGCAAAATACCCGGACACATTCCGGGTGGTGCTAACCGGCTTTGCGGATATCGACGCTACCATTAAAGCCGTTAACCAGGGCCGCATTCATCGTTACCTGCAAAAACCCTGGGACAATCAGGAGCTGATTACTACCATCGAAGAAGGGCTCGAACGCGTTAAACTTAAAGACGAAAACGCTCGCCTGCAAAAGCTGACGCTCCTGCAAAATGCCAAGTTAAAAGAGGTTAACAACGATTTGGAAAAAACCGTGCAGAAACGCACGCGACAAATTAAAGCGGCGCTAAACCGTATTGAAACCCGTAATAACGCTCTTGAGCAGGTTCTATTTAATGTGATTTCCATTAATCCGGATATTGATGGCAAATTTGCCATTGAGGTAAGTGAACTCACTAAAAAACTTGCCGCAAAGCTTGGCTGTAGCCCGGATGAAAGAAAGCTTTATAGTTACGCCAGTCTGATTGGCGAACTGGGGTTATTAGGCTTACAACCGGAAAACTTCCGGCCGCCGTTCGCCAAACTCACTTACCAGCAGCAAAAGGATTACCTGTCGCAGACTCATCTGGCAAAAATGATCCTGGCACCGGCCGAACATATGCAGCCTATCAGTGAAATCATCGAGTTTCAGTTTGAGCACTACAACGGCAGCGGTTTATACCACAAAGTGGCCAAGGAAATTCCGCTGGGCGCGCGCATTCATGCCATCGCCCGCGACTACTGGCGCCTGGTAGGCGGCCGTTTGAGTACGCAGCGTTTGGAGCCAAGAGACGCCAAAACAGAGCTCAAAAAACACCGCAACACCCGCTACGACGGCGACATTCTCGATTTACTGCTTAGCGACAATAATATCGATAAGCCCAGCTTTATCGAAAATCACTTAACCAGTGAAGAGCTGAACGCCGGTATGGTATTAGGTAACAACCTGTACAATAATAATCATATCTTGCTGCTACCCGCTGGCCATGTGTTTTCAGAGGCAACCATCGCCAAGCTGAAACAATACGAGCTTGAGCACAAACGCCACTTTGAGATTGTTATCGAGAATGAAAAAAGTGAGGAAGCGAGCTAGCCAGGCTTTTGAATAGCTTGCTCAAGCGCCAGGCAATTCAACAATCATTATAGCGCTGCCAGACTGCTCAGTTTGAGGTTGCCGGTAACTGTTCTTCCGGGCGCAGCGTCAATACTTCGTAACCATCGGCTGTAACGGCGCTGGTATGTTCCCATTGTGCCGATAACTTCCGATCGCGGGTGATCACCGTCCAGCCATCTCTTTTCAGTTTGGTTTTATGGGTGCCCTGGTTAATCATGGGTTCGATGGTAAACACCATACCTTCGCGCAAAACCAGTCCGGTACCGGGCGTACCCACATGCAATATTTGCGGCTCTTCATGCATTTCACGACCAATGCCATGACCGCAATATTCCCTGACCACACTGTAACCATGTTGCTCGGCATGCCGCTGTACAGCATCTCCGATATCGCCAACCCGGGCTCCGGGCTTAACTGATTCGATACCTTTCCACATGGCTTCGTAGGATACTTTTACCAGCCGGTAGGCCAGCGGTGAAACTTCACCAATACTGTACATTTTGCTGCTATCAGCAATGTAGCCATTTTTCTCCAGGGTAATGTCCAGATTAACAATATCCCCTTTGCGCAGGGCTTTAGCCGCTGACGGTACGCCATGACAAATAACCTCGTTCACCGAGGTGTTTAAGGCATATTCATAGCCATACTGCCCTTTGCTGGCAGGGCGACTCTTTAAGGTTTCAACAATATAGTGCTCCACAAAGTCGTTGATCGCCATGGTGGTTACACCGGCGGCAACAAATTCATCCAAAGCACCAAACACACGCGCCAGCAACTGACCGGCCTCGCGCATTAATGCCACTTCCTGTGGCGTTTTAAGTATCACCTTACTCATTAACCAGTCGGACCTTATTCACTTTCTGCTGGCGCATCTCCTGCTCCAGAATTTGCTCGTAAGTAAGCGAAGGGTTTTGTTCTGCTAAGCGGCCTATTTTCATCCAGAACTCAGCCTGAGAATTAATTGAGCGCTCCATCACCACGCTGTTCTTGCGCACCTCTTCGTGCAACTGATCAGAGATTTTTACGATGCCCATCTGCTTTATCAAAATGCTACATAACACTACATATCGCTACACTATATACCCAATCGGATAGCCATGCAAAAAAAAGCCCGCGGCCGGGAGGCTGCGGGCAAAATGGGAAGTTACACACATGAAGAAAGAAATGTTACAAGCTACTGTTAGCTTTTAAGTTCACCGCTCGCTGATTCAATGTGCGCGCGGACAAACCACTGGAACTGCTCGAGCTGGGCTAGCTGACCGGTTACCATATCTTCAGATACCGGGTCGAGTTCACTCAGGGTATCAATAGCTTTACGATGATCTTCGTTAACACCGTTATACACTTTATCCAGCGCGGTCAGGTGGTCTGTTACCAGGCCCTTACCTACTGAATAATCATCCCAGCGACGACGTTCTACAATCGATTTTGGTGTACCAACCGGCACACCGCCAAGGGTAGCAATACGCTCGGCAATGGTGTCAGTCATCTCACGAACTGCTTCCACCTGTGGGTCAAGCATTTCATGCACACCAATAAAGTTCGGACCTACCACATTCCAGTGAATGTGCTTCAGCGTAAGCTGTAAATCAATTAAGGCGACCATACGGTCATCAAGCACAGAGATAGCATTTTTTGCTGCATTGTCCTTAATGCCTGGGGCGGTAAATTCTGCAATTTTTACGTTGCTCATAATTCCTCCTGCTCGTTAAAAGTCGTAAAGGCTGACAAGGTATCAACCTTTTAAATTCGTACGATTAAGAGGTTGCATAGCCTGTGCCGGATTGTCACCATTTGCCCGAAACCGCGCCATACCTGGCTTTCGAAGGATGCAGCCATATTTTAATAGCCTCATGGCCATGCGCTGATAAAGGTAAATAATGCATGCGCCTGTAAATTCTTCAGAGCGCTAGCCCTGCTGAAAGTAAATAAACCGATTGCGGGTCTTTAAGGTAACCATGGCCGACAGACTCACTGCCTGTTATGCACAGAGTAAGTTTGTCCGGCTATACGAAATCATGCACAATAGCAGCACTACAATGACGAGAGAATTTGCGATGCAAGAGTTTGACTATATCTGTATTGGCGGCGGCAGTGGCGGCATTGCCTCGGCCAACCGGGCAGCAAAACACGGCAAAAAAGTCCTGCTTATTGAAGCAAAAGCGGTGGGCGGTACCTGTGTAAATGTGGGCTGTGTGCCTAAAAAAGCTATGTGGTACGGCGCTCAGGTAGCAGAAGCGATTCATAAGTACGGTCCCGATTACGGCTTTGATGTAACGGTAAATAAATTTGACTGGTCTACGCTGGTTAAGAACCGTCAGGCGTATATATCTCGCATTCATGCCTCTTACGACCGGGTTCTGGGCAACAATCAGGTAACCCTGCTCAAAGGTTATGCAAAGTTCGTTAACAACACTACCGTGGAAGTCGACGGTGAACAGTACACTGCCCCGCATATTCTTATCGCAACTGGCGGTAAGCCTTTCCGCCCGGATATTCCCGGCGCGGAGCACGGTATCGACTCAGACGGTTTCTTCGAGCTCGACGAGCAGCCTAGACGTGTTGCAGTAGTAGGCGGTGGTTATATAGGTGTGGAACTGGCTGGCGTACTCAACGCATTAGGCAGTGAGACCCACTCTATTTTACGCCAGGAACTGCCATTACGCGGTTTTGATGCCATGTTGCAGGAAACGCTCAAGACCCTGATGCTCGAAGAAGGCATCGATATCCACGAAAAAACGGAAATCAAACAAGTTACTAAACTGGACAATGGCGATCTGGAACTGGCGTTAACCGATGGCAACACACTTACCGTTGACTGCCTGATCTGGGCCACCGGCCGCAAACCAAATACCGCAACGATTGGCCTGGATAACACCGACGTTGAAATGCGCCACAACGGGCAGATAGTGGTCGATAAGTTCCAGAATACCAACGTTGAGGGTATTTACGCGGTGGGCGATATTACCGGCCAGCCTGAATTAACCCCGGTAGCGGTTAAAGCCGGACGGATGTTAAGCGAGCGCCTGTTTAACGGCCAGACCAACGCCCACCTCGACTATGATCTGGTGCCTACAGTGGTCTTCAGCCACCCGCCAATTGGTACCATTGGTATGACTGAAAGCGAGGCAGAAGCCAAGTTTGGCAAAGATAACCTGACTATTTACCGTTCTAACTTTGCGGCCATGTATACCGCTGTCACACATCATCGCCAACTCACCAGCATGAAGCTTATCTGTGCCGGCGAAGACCAGAAGGTAGTGGGTTTACACGGCATTGGTTACGCCATGGATGAAATCCTGCAAGGCTTTGGCGTGGCAATCAAAATGGGCGCAACCAAAGCTGACTTTGACGCCTGTATTGCCATTCACCCCACCAGCGCCGAAGAATACGTAACGATGTAACGCAAAGCACGGGGAGTAAAACGTCACGTTTACTCACTCAAAAAATATATAAAGCTGACTTTCAGTTTCTGTTGGTCAGCTTTTTTATTGGTAATTGTTGATTACGCGCTATCTGAATCAACACGTTACGCCACCTTTGGTGAGAAGTTCACGTATCGGGCAATCAGCACTAACACTGCAGGTAAGTTAGATAAGTATCCTGCTGCCGATAAATATTAGACACTTCGGTTCGTCCGTCCGGATAGTTTTTTGTGATCACTTCCTCAACGACCCAGTCAGTGTTATCAAATGTCGTAGGCTCGCACCTTTTAGGTATTTGTTGAGAAGTTGCAACCCGTTGAGCTTCCCTGAAGCTACGCTGAGACGAAGTACCGTAACTCTCAGCGTGAGTAAACGTTTTGCCCTCACTCGTTATTGACGCGTCTCTGTTTACTACGATTTCAACCGCTCCTCCCGTTACGCTGACATCAAGCACTAACTCAGACCCATCGACGAATCTGGTTACAAGTCCGAAAGTCGAGCGGTTCTTCAGAGTGGAGAAATCGCTGTTTAAAGGACTAATTACTTGAACTACCCCCTCAGATTTGTTCTCTGCTGACATCAATGCGTGAAATCCCGCTTCAGAGGCAACCGCGTTATCAATGGCTGTATTTAAGGCCCCGGCACAATTGACATCATTACTCGTATAGTCGAGTGCGGTTAAGCAAAGCTCAATGGCTTCAATTTTATGATTGGTAAAATCTTGCGGGCAGGCAGTCAAATCGCTGTCAGGGTTTGTGGCACATACCTTTGCTCTTTCAACCCCTAAAGAATTGGCCTGGGTATGCAGCGGATAAGCTGAAAAGGAAAGTATGATAGCCGAGAGCAGCCCGGCTTTGGTGCAAGTTTGTAAATCCATTAACCCATTGATCCATTTTGTTCAGTGCTAGTCTCTTGGACTAGTAACTGAACCCTAGCACTTTGCGTAAACTCGTTCAAACAAGCGGCATTTGTTACTGACTAAAAGATACTTCAGTAAACCTCTGTTCAAAGGCACCCTGAGGCTCTCTGAATTAGCAGAGGCTCTATGAATAAACAGCTCCTGGCTGATACAAACTGGCAGGCAGATTCATCAACCTCGTACTATAGTTATGCTACAACCCCTTAAATCGTTAAGTGGTTGTCACAGTGGCAACGAGGTAACCGCATAATGCTCGGTGACGAATTACTATTTACCAACGATGACGAAACTGATCTCGAAGAAGAGCTATTAGCGGCCTGGACGGTGCTGGTTGTTGATGATGAGCCTGAAATCCACGCTGTTACCCGTATGGTGCTAGGTGATTTTGTTTTTGAACAACGGCCACTGAATATCATTACCGCCAGCAGTGCCTCTGAAGCCCGCGATATTTTAGTTGCTGATACCCATAACGCAATTGCGGTAGCAATTATAGACGTGGTAATGGAAACCTCCCAGGCAGGTTTGGAACTGGTGCGCTGGGTGCGTGAAACACGGAATAACCATGTGATCAGGCTTATCCTGCGTACTGGTCAACCCGGCGAGGCACCGGAAGAACGGGTGATCCGCGATTACGACATCAACGATTACAAAAACAAAACCGAACTTACCGCCATGCGCCTGAAAACCAGTATGTATGCTGCACTGCGGGCTTACCGGGACATTCGCCTGATTGAGCGTCACCGACAAGGGCTGGAAAAAATTATCAGCGCCACCACCGAATTTATTGAGTGCGACACCCTCCCGCAATTTGCCTCCGCTATCTTAAATCAAATATCCGTCCTGCTGGCTATCGAGACGTCCGATATTATTTGCTGCGCCATTACCCGCGACGTTAAGAGCGGCAACCAGTACAAAATTCTGGCCACCAACTTACAGGGCAAGTCTTTATCAACCATCCCGACGAAGGTGCAAACCCGCATCGAAAAGGCGTTAAACCAGCACAGCAACATTCAGGGCAGCGATTACTTTGTAAGTTACTTTACTACCCGTAGGGGCATGGAAAATGTAC
This sequence comes from Pseudomonadota bacterium, assembly GCA_036141415.1. Taxonomy (GTDB): domain Bacteria; phylum Pseudomonadota; class Gammaproteobacteria; order Enterobacterales; family Alteromonadaceae; genus Alteromonas. Next base: position 15,704 of record JAYZXK010000458.1, on the reverse strand, counting down.
TGTACGTGGCGAAAAATGAGCCGCTGGAGCCGGTCCAGCATCACTTGCTATCGTTTTTCGCCAATAATATCGCGGTATCCCACGAAAATCTCAAGCTGCGTGAAGTGATCCGTGACTCGCAACGTGAGCTCTCGTACATTATTGGTGAAGCGGTGGAACTCCGCTCCAAGGAAACCGGTTCGCACGTGCGTCGGGTAGCGCATATCAGTGCCCTGTTAGCCAGACATTTCGGCTTGCCCGACAATGAAGCCGAAATGATAAAACTGGCATCGCCGCTACACGACGTAGGCAAAGTCGCCATCCCGGATTTAATTTTAAACAAACCCGGCCCTCACACTGATGAAGAACGGCAGATTATGCAAACCCATGCCAAAGCCGGGTTCGATATGCTACGCAAAAGTGATAACCCGATCTTGCAACTTGGCGCCACCATTGCCCATGAGCATCATGAATGCTGGGATGGCAGCGGTTACCCTCACGGGCTGAGTGAAAATGCCATTTCGGTGGCCGGGCGCATCGTGGCAGTTGCCGATGTGTTTGACGCGCTGGGCAGTAAACGTTGCTACAAAGGCCCCTGGTCTGAAACGCAAATTCGTGAATACTTCCATGAGCAACGTGGCAAGCAATTTGATCCCAGGCTGGTTGATTTGTTACTGGCTAACTTTACCACCTTCACAGCCATTCGCGGTCAATTCCCTGACCCCGAATAAACCGGGCAGTCTACCTCCCAAACTTATCCGATGAACTGCAACACCTCACACTAAACATACTTTATACTGACCATTAACAATCCAGGGAAGATTGATTTTGCTGGGGCTCAGTCCCCGCCATGACAACAAAAAAGACGTAGAGAATAACAATGAAGCTAACGACAAACCTGCACAGCCATAAGCAAAAATTAACCTTATTAAGTGCTTCGGTATTAACCTCACTTTGTCTGCTCAGCGCCCCGCTGGCAGCACAAGAAGGTGATACAGAGGACAAGTGGGAAGTGACTAACCCACCCTATCCTTTGCACGATGTCACCATTAACACCACCGAAACTACCTGGTCGAGCCTGGACGTAGCGCCTGATGGCGAATACTTCCTGTTCGACATGCTCGGCGACATTTATAAAGCTGACCTCGACGGCGGCAACGCTCAGCCGTTAACCCAGGATTTCGCCTGGAATATTCACCCGGCCATATCGCCTGATGGCAGCAAGATTGCGTTTATCTCAGACCGCGGCGGCGTGTCGAACGTGTGGGTGATGGATACCAACGGTGAAAACCTGCGCCAGGTAACCAAAGAGAAAAATAACACTATCCACTCGCCTAAATGGAGCCCGGATGGCGAATATATTTTGGTAACCAAAGGCATTACCTCTACCCGCAGTATCCCGGCCGGCGAAATCTGGATTTATCACCATTTTGGCGGTAGCGGTCTGCCGATTAAAGAGCGGGTATCCGGCAAACGTGAGCAAAACAACATTACCGATCCGGTGTTCTCTCACGATGGCAACTATATTTACTATACCCAGAGTACTTCTGGCGGTTACCGCTTCGATTATAACCGCGATCCGCTGGAAGGCATTTTTGCCATTACCCGTTTTGATCGCACAACCGGTGAAGAAGACCGCGTTATCTCCGGCACTGGCGGCGCCGTGGTACCAACCCCTTCACCAGACGGTAAGTACATCGCTTTTCTACGTCGGGTGAAGTACGACACCGCGCTGTTTATTAAAGACCTTGCCACCGGTGAAGAGACCCTGCTAACTCGCGACATGGAGCGCGACATGCAGGAAGGCTTTGGCGTAGAAGGTTACTATGCCTATTTCGACTGGACACCAGACAGCAAAGCGATTGTGTACTGGGCTGGCGGAAAGTTTCATAAGCTCAATGTAAAAGACCAATCGGTAAACACCATCGATATCGCCGTTGAAGCCAAACTGCAATATGCCGATGCATTGCGTTTTGATGTAGACGTAGCGCCGGATACTTTTAACGTAAAAATGATCCGCTGGTCGCAGAAATCGCCCGACGGCAAATCGGTGCTGTTTCAGGCGCTGGGCAAACTATACGTCAAAGATTTAAAAAGCGGCAAAGCCAGACGCCTTACCCGTCAGGATGAGCATGATGAATACTACCCACGCTATTCTGCCGACGGTAAGCGCATTATCTACGCCACCTGGAACGACCAGAAGTTAGGTGATGTACGCATCGTCTCCGCCCGTGGTGGTAAGGGTAAAGTAATAACCCCTGAGCCAGGGCACTACGTAGAGCCGTCGTTTTCACCCGATGGCGAGTTAGTCACCTACCGTAAATTTACCGGCGGCTACCTGCTTGATCCCAAGTATTCAGTAGAGCCGGGCTTATACGTGATGGATCTGGATAAAGGCGAGGCAAAAAAAGTCAGCAGCTCGGGCACTCAGCCCCACTTCGCTGGCGACAATGAGCGCTTATTCTTTACCGAACGCAGTTACGATTCTCCTTATGGCGCTACCCAACTGGCCAGTGTAAACCTGCATGGCGACGACCACCGGGTGCACTTATACGGCGCCGATAAGGTAGCCGAATATCGCCTGTCTCCGGATCGTAAATGGGTCGCCTTTGTGCATCAGTTTAATACCTACGTTACGCCATACGTAGACAATGGTAAGAAAGTCACTATTGGCCCGAAAATGTCTTCTCTGCCGGTTACTCAACTATCTGATCGCGCTGGTGAGTACCTCACCTGGGCACCAGACAGCAGCAGTGTGGGCTGGTTTCATGGCCCCTATTATTTCGAACGTAAGCTGGAAGACGCATTTGCCTTTGCCGGTGGTAAATCGGCCGATGAACTGCCGGATCCGCTTTCTGAAGGCCTGGACTTGAGCTTTACTGCCACCAGCGACAAGCCCAGCGGTTACAAGGCGCTGGTAGGTGGTACGGTAGTCACCATGCGCGATGCCGACAATACCCGGGAAGTTATCGAAGATGGTGTGGTGCTGATCCTGGATAATCGCATTGCCGCGGTTGGTAAGCGCGGCGAAGTGGATATCCCCGGCGACGCAATGCTAATCGATGCCTCAGGTAAAACCGTGCTGCCCGGATTAGTGGATACCCACGCCCATGGCGGGCAGGGTCGCAGCGAGATTATCCCGCAGCAAAACTGGATGCAGTATTCCAATCTGTCGTTCGGCGTGACCACCATTCACGATCCGTCTAACGATACCACTGAGATCTTTGCCGCTTCCGAGCTTCAACGTGCAGGTGAGCGCATTGCCCCGCGTATTTACTCTACCGGGACTATTTTGTACGGTGCAGAAGGTATCGGCTATAAGGCACAAATTAACAACTACGACGATGCTTACTTCCATGTTCAGCGCCTGAAAGACAGCGGTGCTATCTCGGTGAAAAGCTATAACCAGCCGCGCCGGGATCAGCGCCAGCAAGTGCTTTGGGCTGCGAATAATCAGCAAATGATGGTGGTGCCGGAAGGCGGTGGTAAGTTTCAGCAGAACCTGACCATGCTGGTTGACGGCCATACCGGCCTTGAGCACTCACTGCCCATTGCCCGTGGCTACGACGACCTCACCCAGTTATGGAAAGCCACCGACTTTGGTTACACGCCAACCTTTGTGGTGTCTTACGGTGGCCTGATGGGTGAAGAATACTGGTACGATCGCACCGAAGTGTGGAAGAACGAACGTCTGCTGCGTTATGTCCCTTCTACCAGACTGGATGCCCGTGCCATTCGCCGCCCTACCGCGCCGGATGATCAGTACAACCATGTGAATGTGGCTGAATACGCGAAAGAGCTGCGCGATAATGGCGTAAGTGTACATATTGGTGCGCACGGTCAGCGTGAAGGGTTGGCCGCTCACTGGGAAATGTGGCTGATGAATCAGGGCGGCTTTACGCCGTGGGAAGCCCTGCGAGGTGCCACCATTGACGGCGCAACGCATCTGGGTATGGGCAAGGATCTAGGCAGCATTGAGCCGGGTAAACTGGCCGACCTGATGATCACCGACGGCGACGTGCTTAACAACATCCGTCGCAGTGAATATGTCACCTACACCGTGATTAACGGCCGCGTGTATGACGTTGCCACTATGAACGAAATGGGTAGTAAGCAAAAACGCCAGCCGTTCTTCTTTGAAGGTAACAATAAAGCCTTTATGCCGCAGCAAACGGCGACAGAAGTGGAGGCCAAGGCGCACCAGTATCACTGGAAGCATACCAACCACTAAACGCAAAAGCCGGAACAAATGTTCCGGCTTTTTTCTTTATACCGCCTGGCAATCTATTGATAAGCACCACTGGCATAGTGAAGCTCGTAGCTATGGCTGTAGATCTCCAGGATATTGCCAAACGGATCTTCCATATAAATCATCCGGTAGGGCTTTTCGCCCGGATAATAATAACGCGGTGCTTTCATCCGCTTTTTACCACCGGCCGCAACAATTCTTTCCGCCAGTCCTTCCACATCCGGGTCCTGTACGCAGAAGTGGAAAATACCGGTTTTCCAGTACTCAAAGTTATTCTCCGGATTTTGCTGATCCTTAAATTCAAAGATTTCCACGCCAACCCGGTCACCGGTGGATAAATGCGCAATGCGAAACTTCTCCCACCCCGCACCAAATACATCGGTGCACATCTCACCTATGGCTGAGTTATCTTCAACAATTTCGGTTGGTTTCATAATGAGATACCAGCCGAGTACCTCGGTGTAGAATTTAACGGCAGCGTCCAGGTCTGGTACTGAAATACCGATATGCGAAAAAGTGCGAGGGTAAGGTGTTTGGCTATTGTCTGTCATGATTAACTCCTGAGTAATTTCATGGGGTCAGAGTAACTGGACATAGCCAAAACATAAAATTATCATATTTTCTTAAATTGATAATTTTAATTTATACCATGCTGAATCCCAAATACCTTAAAACCTTTACCACCCTGGTGGAAACCGGCAGCTTCACCAAAACCGCCGAGCGGTTGTTTATGACTCAGCCCGGGGTAAGTCAGCATGTAAAAAAGCTGGAGCAAAGCTGCGAGTTTGAACTACTCGTGCGGTTAGGCAAGGGCTTCGAACTTACCGAACAGGGCCGACAGGTTTACCGCTATGCCCGGGATGACGAAGCCAGGCAACAGCAGTTTCTCGAACAGTTAAAATTTGACGAGCCCCATCAGGGGCGCTGCACCCTGGCCTGCTCTGGCGCAGTGGCCCTGCGAATATATCCCGGGCTAACGGCACTCCAGGCCAAATATTCTGCTCTTGCAATTCATCTGGAAGTAGCCCCCCGGCATCGCATTGTGGAAAGTTTGAAACAGGGTGTGATTGATATCGGCATTGTAACCAATACCCCAGCAGACGAGTCGCTTAGTGCAGACTATCTGGCAGAAGAGGTATTACACTTATTTCTGCCAGCCACTATCACCGACTTCACCAGTATTAACACCACACTGAATCAGCTGGGCTTAGTTGATCATCCGGATGCCGCCCATTACCTGCAGCGCTATTGCAATCATAGTGGCGAAGCGAGCCTGGCCAGTCTTGAGGTACCTAAACTAAAACGCAGCGGTTACGTAAATCAGCTGTCGCAAATTTTGCTGCCGGTAAGTGCCGGAGTGGGATTTACCGTTCTGCCGGCCAGCGTTGAAAAGCATGCCGGACACGGCAGCAATGTTGCTGTTTACCCGGCTGCCAGCACGGTATCAGAACCACTCTATCTGGTTCGTTCCCGACACCGCACTCTGCCGGCAAGGTATGCCGGAGTATCAGAGGTAATATATGAAGCTTTTAACAGCGCGTAATCAGTTAACGGTTAGCCACAATGGGTTTGACCAGGCTTTTTTTCCTGCCTGATCATCCACTTCAATACTGACCCAGTCTTGTGCTTCGGCTGGTATAGGCAGAATCACCCGCTGGTGCTGTGATAACGGTTGATTATCGAAAGAAACAGTGTGTAACACCTTACCGCCCTGGCCGATTAAACGTACTTCCTTAAGCCCGCTGACGGCCACCACATCAACCGGCCAGGTTTGCCCCGCATGAGTGGTATCACCAAAGTTTACGCGATGGGGGTAAATCAACGGTCCGGTGCTTGCGTAGCTATGCCCGGCCTTCAATGCCTGCGCATAGGAGTGTGGTGTAAGTGACTCGCTGACATGCGCCAGCATTCGAATAGCGCCGGAACGTTGGCTCCAGGCATCATGTGTGTCTGTACCAGCAGTCATATAAACGGGCTGCCGGTCATCCCACAAGCGATGCAACTGCGCGAGTGTGGGTGCATTATCTGCTGCTATATTGATTTCCAGTAACCGAAAAGCATCGGTAGCACCGCCCGTCACTTCATTTTTGGCCAGATTGGTATAATAGCCAAAATCATTGTATGGATGATTCATCGGAATAACCACGGCTCCCATGTCTTCCATGGCCTTCACCAATGTGTGTATGTCATCAGTCCCAGAGTCAGCGTTAAAGGTTGCGTCAAGATCAATTGGAAATGGATTCATATGGCCCCAGGAAGGGGACACCTCTATCGAGGGTATAAACGGCACCTGACGCTGTGCGGATAATGCTGCGAATTCGGCAAAGTTAACGATAGAGTCGTGCTCACTGATAAAGGTGAGATCCAACCCGGCCGCCAGTTGAGAACGTACCACCGTTTCAGGCGGTGTGGTGGCCTCCAGTACATTACCGTGATGGTGTAAATCCGCGCCGTACCATTGGTGTTCTGCGGTATCTGTTAGCGATGCTATTTTAACCTTGTATTCACTGACCTTACCGCTTGTCAGCGTTACCTCAAGGTGTTGCATCGGCCGCTCAAAACCTGCGCCGGCGTCGATATCAATGGTGTATTGACCGGGCGCCAGCGCCACCTTAGCCTGACCAACAGGCGTGAGTTCTGTAAAAAATGTCTGTCGCCCGAGGAAAGCGACCAGCGGTTCTTGCCCTTCGGTAATGCTGATCCGGGCATCAAGTGGTGCAGCGGTGTCGGCATCTTCAACCTTTAACACCAGTTCACCAGGCAAAGCCAGATCAGTAAAGTGATATGACTGGTCGCTGTCGGCTGTAACGGATATCTTTTGCACCGGACTATCAGCATGACCGGATGCCGTACCAAACACCTCATATTCCCCAACCGGCAAATCAATTCGATAGTTACCGTTGGTTGCTAAAGTCCAGGCGTACAGATGGTTTTGCCGGCGGACAATGACCATAGCGTTATCGGGTACGTTACCGTTCTGTGCACTGACTCGTCCATGAAGGGCCCCTGTCGCCTCACCGCGACGAGCCGCTTCTGCCTTAACAATAGGAGCCAGGTCGCCCGCAGGCACCACTTGCAATGCAGCTTCAAAGGTCTGCTGAGCTCCGGGCTTTAACGTGTGAGCCTGGTACATATCCCGCCCGCCATAGGTGTTGCGATCAAAATAGGGCGCGTGCAAAGCAAATGCCCAGTCGCGATCGTAACCAACGATCCGGTCACTTAACGTCTTACTGTGCCGGAATTTCTCTTCATTAAGGCCAGGCACCTCAAACATCTGTCCGGCATCGGCCCATAACGTAAAGCCCGAGGTAAGGGATAAGGTTTTCTCACCGTTATTGCGCATCACAGTTTTCAGTATTATCTGATCGTCACCAGCAGTCAGGCTATACCAGGTAGTAATGTCTACTGCGGCAAAATTACGACGAATTTTAATGGTTGCCCGCTGGGGGGTATTTTCAATAATCTCAACCACCTTGCCATCGTTTGGCCAGGCAGACCAGCTATTGGGAATAAAATCAGCGAAAGCAATTTTATCCCCTTCAATTCTTCCGTTAGATACCACTGACAAGTCCACCAGCGCGCCACGCGGCACGCCCCATGGCGCAGCAGATTCGATAGCCAGCGCGAAGGCCAGTTTCTCGTTTTGAACTGTGAGGTCTTTAACATGGTTTGCCTCGCCATCAGGAATGAGGGTTTTCCCTTGGGTAATCGTTACCTCAGCGTTGGCAATACCTGACATCATTAGCGCCAGTCCAACGCTGACAATGACACGTTTTACAATCTCAATCATACCGACAATGTGTCCTTCATTAATGAAAAGCGTGCGCCTGCAATGCTGTCTTTCAGCGTACCCCAGGCGTAATAATAATGACTTGTTTTATAGTTTCACGAGACTTTGTGCGGCAGGTAGGCGGCCGCGATGTGGCGAGCGACTAAGATAAATTACACAGCACAGACCAATGCCGATGACCAGCGCCCCTATCCATTGAATACGAATAAACTGAAGACCAAACAAGGTAGTCAGGCTCAGCATTAACACGCCATGCAATAACAGGTACTTTGCCTTACCATACCGCTCGACAGTAAGATTCAGGTTATCGGAGTACAGGCGTATCAACGAATCCAACGAGTTGAGGACAAATACAATTCCGACAGCCACCATGATCTGATTAATGAGTCCACTGGTATCCACGCCGTTAATGTAAATCAGGTACAACACCGCGAACCACAACCCAAGAGAAATGGAAGGCCATAACAGCATATGAATGAATAGCGTTATGGCTTGCATATTGCCGACAAAACGAGCCGTAAACTGACCGATCATAATGCTCCAGGCAAACCACCAGAACAGATAGAACGCATGGTAATCATTAATCGGTAATACAAATTTATATAAATGCGTGAAGTAGTCGGTTAGCAGCGGCAAGGTTGACAAATAATCGCTGGCAGCAATATTCGGTTGTTGTACCGCATAAATGCCCAATCCGATAGCCAGAGCAAAGAATACCGCGCCGGAGGTAACACTGAGAATTTTGACGTACTTTAATTCCGTACTGGAATACACCGCCGCCATTATTGTCAGGCCAACAATCGCAAAATACCCGTATGAGACATCGTCTGCCGACAGGGAAGGCAGATACCAACTTAGGTTGGCAAACAACAAATGCGCCGTAAAAGCACAAGTGCCAATGATAACGGCATTGTTCAGCCATTTCACCCAACGAATCCGGAAAAATTGAAGCCTTGGTTCCAGCGCACAAAAATAAAAACAGGTAACAAAGTAAATGGCCCAGACCATAAAGCCCCAGAACCCAAACTCGATAGCGAGCGGGTTGGCAAAGGCGTATTCACTGTTTTTCGCCAGGTTGTCATAAACCGGAAACTCGGTCAGCGGAAACATAACCAGTCCCACATCCAAACCGGAGGTGAACAAAATCGCTACAAATATCCATGAAGCCACCGGCGTCTTGCCGTGCAGGGGCAATCGCCCCCAACGCAGTAAAATAAGCACCACAACGAGCAAGATACACAGCATTCCGCTTCCCACTAAGAGCGACATTTCACTATCCTCGAAGTGGCGCGTGACAGCGCTGTTGCGATTGCCATTGCTCAGCCAGGCCCACTGCTACGGACTCGCCCGACAAAACAACCTGTTGTTTAATGAGGTCTGCTGCACGTTCAGCAACCATAATGGTGGGTGCATTGAGGTTGCCGTTGGGGATCGTAGGAAAGATGGAAGAGTCGACCACACGCAGTTGCTGCAAGCCAATTACACGAGTATCGCTGTCTACCACGGCAGCAGGATCGTCAACTGCCCCCATTTTACAGGTGCCACAAGGATGATAAGCGCTTTCCACAGCGCTGCGCACAAAACTATCTATTTGTTCATCCGTCACCACTGCGGCACCCGGCTGAATTTCGTTCCCGCGGTAAGGGTCCATCGCTGGCTGCGCAATGATTTCACGAGACAAACGCACACATGCCCGAAACGCTTCAACATCATCCGGATGTTGCAGGTAATTAAACTGAATCTTCGGTGGGCAATCCAGATCGTCGGACTGGATTTTCACGCCCCCCCGACTTTTAGGCTTGTTATGCCCGATATGCAGTTGAAAGCCATGTCCGGCAAAGGCGGAGCGCCCATCGTAGCGCATGGCTGCCGGCAAAAAGTGATACTGTAAATCGGGCCATTCGATACCGGCTTTTGAGCGGATAAAGCCACAGGACTCAAAGTGATTGGTGGCACCTAATCCGGTTTTAAATAATATCCAACGTACCCCAATAGCCAGCTTGCTAAGCGGTCCCAGCTTACTATTAAGTGATAACGGCTCCTTGCACTCATACTGAAAGTAGAATTCCAGGTGATCCTGCAAATTGCTACCGACTCCCGGCAAGGCATGCTTTAGTTCAACTCCGGCTTCTTCCAACACCACCGGATCGCCTATGCCTGAAAGTTGCAAAATGTGCGGCGAACCAATGGAACCGGCGCTCAGAATGACTTCACGGCGGGCCTGAAATTCCCGGAACCGACCATTTTGCCTTACGCGGACCCCGGTGGCCTTATTCCCATCCAAGAGTACCTTCTCAACCTGTACACCGGTTTGAACATGCAGATTTGCGCGTTGCATAGCCGGTCGCAGATATGCATTCGCGGTAGACCAACGCACACCGTTTTTTACGGTCATATGCATGGCCCCAAAGCCTTCCTGTTGTTTACCGTTGTAATCGTCGGTATGCATGTAACCCGCTTGTTGTCCGGCTTCGACAAAAGCACCATAAAGCGGGTTTTGCATATTGTTGCCATTGTTAACCGCCAGAGGACCACCCTGACTGCGATAGTCATCTTCACCAAACGCCCAGTCTTCCGCCTTTTTAAAGTACGGCAGACATTGCTGGTAATTCCAGCCTTCGGCCCCCTGGGCTTCCCACTCATCGAAGTCCCTCGCGTGACCGCGTACATACACCATTCCATTAATTGACGAAGAGCCTCCTAATACCTTGCCTCGGGGACAATGCATCCGACGGTTGTTCAAATAAGGCTCTGGCTCTGTGTGGAACTGCCATGCGTACTTTTTAGTATTCATGGGTATCGATAAAGCGGTGGGCATTTGAATAAAAATACTGCGGTCTGAGCCGCCGGTCTCGAGCAACAATACCTGACATTGCGGGTCTTCGGTGAGCCGATTGGCCAGCACACAGCCGGCTGAACCCGCGCCAACAATAATATAATCAAAGCTTGAAAACGGCCCCATTAAAATGGCCCCTCAAGGGGTTGCATACCCACGTAAACCGACTTGGTCTGGGTGTAGGATTTCAGCGTTTGAACACCGTTTTCGCGCCCGATCCCAGATAGTTTATAGCCGCCAACCGGCATCTCAGCAGGAGAGTTACCATAAGCATTAAGCCAGCAAATTCCCGCCTGAATCTGCGCTATAACGCGATGTGCGCGGCGAATATTCTGTGTAAAAACACCGGCGGCCAGGCCATAATCCGTATCATTTGCACGGCGTATGACGTCCTCTTCATCGCTGAATGTGAGGACTGACATGACCGGACCAAATATTTCCTCACGACATATAGTCATTTCATCCGTACAGTCTGTAAACACCGTTGGTGCCACGAAAAAGCCCGCTTCACATCCTTTGGGATGCACACGATGCCCGCCGCTTACTAACGTAGCGCCCTGTCTTTTTCCGGACTCAATATAAGCAAGCACAGCTTCGAGGTGCGAAGCGGAAATTAATGCCCCGACATTGGTTTTAGGGTCCATGGGATCAGCAATGACAATGTTGTTATTGATTCGGTCGAGTAACCGGCTTAAAAACGTTTCAACCACCTTCTCGTGAACAAATACGCGAGTGCCATTGGTACAAACTTCGCCCTGGGTGTAAAAATTGCCCAGCATGGCTCCCGTTACCGCTTCATCGATATCGGCATCGTCGAAAATAATCAGCGGTGATTTACCGCCTAACTCCATGGTGACCTGTTTAAGTGAGGTAGCAGCAGAGGCCATCACCCGTTTGCCGGTTTCTACTTCGCCGGTTAACGATACTTTGGCAATTGCCGGGTGCTGAACCAGGTATTTGCCAACTTCCGCGTCGCCCTGTACTACGTTGAACACGCCCGCAGGAACGCCAGCTTCAGTAAAAATTTCGGCTAACATTGCCGCCCCTCGCGGGGTTTCCTCAGATGGCTTGAAGATCATGCTGTTACCCGCCGCCAGCGCAGCGCCCGCTTTCCAGCAGGCAATTTGTAACGGATAATTCCAGGCGCCAATGCCCAGACAAACGCCTAATGGTTCCTGGCGGGTGTAGAAGAAATCCTCTCCTACGCTTTGTTGCTCGCCCATCAGTGATGGACAAAGATTGGCAAAATACTCAATCACATCGGCACCGGTTTGCACGTCAACCGCCACCGCTTCCTGCCAGGGTTTACCGGTATCCAGTACTTCTACTTCGGCCAGCGCATCATTTCGTTCCCGCAACAACCTGGCAGCGTGTTGTAAAATCCGCGCCCGCTCTACCGGAGGCATTTTTGCCCAGGTACTGAATCCCTCTCTGGCACTGTCTATGGCACTTTCCATCAGCGCTGTATCAGCTTGCTGAACCGAGTAAATACGGCTTCCCGTTGCCGGGTTCAGGACATCAAAGGTTGACCCGTGCGCCATTGGAGTAAATTGGCCATGCACATAGTTTTTGAGTATTTCAATTGACAAGACTAGCTCCCGTTAACTGTCTTTATTCATCAACGCCGTTATGCTCAAGTACCGCGCTGATATACTTTTTAATTCGCCGCTTGGCAGCTTCGAAACTGTCTGGCTGTGCGCCGCTGAGCGCACACCGTAGCCAGAAGCCATCAATTAATGCAGCGGTAATTTCTGCTTCTTCACACGCCTGTTCACTACTCAGTAATTGCTTGTAGCTGTATCTTAAATTACTGACCAGACGCTTTTTATTGACTTCCTGGAGTCGGTAAAGGTTGGCATCGTGCATAGATTGCCCCCAAAAACTTAACCAGGTCTTAGTGCTCGAATCGGCCTGCTGTACCGCCGAGAAATTAAGCTCGACAATCGCCATGAGCCTGTCTTTGGGGTTCGGTAATGACGTTGTCATTGTCAATCTGGAAACCAGGTAGCGGACTGAAGCTTCTATCAGCGCCTGCTTACCACCAAAATAATGGCTAATAATTCCGGATGACATACCGGCTTTGCGGCTAATCAGATTAATTGTTGCACTTTTTAAACCGACTTCAGCAACCACTTCAATGGTGGCATCGATCAATTGCTGACGGCGAACCGGCTCCATTCCAACTTTTGGCATCACACTCTCTGTTATTTTACGGGGCTTCACACTTGCAGAGGTATTGGCATACTTAATAACATCTGCAAAATCTCTGTATGACTATAGTTTGGCTATGAGTCATTTTTATGTCTGTTCCGGTCGTCAAAACATAGCGCCGTGACCTGACATCGCCATCATCACAAAACAGACTGGTTTACCACTATAACACTCACAACGCATTTCTATTTAATGCCAGCGTATAATGCCCATGCAAACAATAAAGAATGCGTAAAATAAGTCGCCTCACCCAACCTTGAGGCGACTTACTTTACTGACGTTAAAATGCCAGTTTAACGTTTAACGCTGCAATGCGTGGCGCACCAATCCAGCCCGCATTAGGCGCAATAGACCCCAGATAATCTTCGTCAAACAGGTTATTCACCGTCAAACGCATTTCCAGGCTATCGACACCGGGCCCAAGGTCATACACCGTTTTACCGATATAGAAATCACTAATAATATAAGAATCTGTGCGTTGCGAATTAGCCTGGTTTAAGTACCGCGGTCCGACATACTTGGTGCTAATGCCGGCAAAATAATCATCGTGACTATAATCAAAACTCACAACCGCCATTTCTTTTGCAGACCCCAGAACCCGGTTACCGGCGATACTGTTTTCGCTGCCCGCGTTCTGCACATCGCCGTTGTAGGTCGAATCATTATAGGTATAAGAGCCATACACACTTAAACTGTCAGTGATTGCGTAATCCACTGACGCTTCAATCCCTTGTGAATCAATACCGCCAACATTGATATAAGCCCCTTCGGCGGACTCAAGGAAATCAATCCCATCGACTTCAGCAACACTGAAAAAGGTGATTCGATTCTCAAAACGAATATCGTAATAGGTTAAGCTGGCATTAAACCCAGGGCTTGAATAGCGCAGACCCACATCAATGTTATCCGCCGTTTCCGGCTCAACATTGCTCACATCATTGTTATTGTCTTCAAGAATAACGTCTTTAATTGCCGCGTAGTTTTCGGTGTAACCTGCAAAGGCTTCCAGCCCGCGTACTGCAGGAATTGGCGCAACCACACCCACCGAGAGCAATACGTCAGAATCAGACGTTACCGAAATATCATTGATGGCATCAATCTGATCGTTTTTCTCCAGGTCGACTTTAAATTGCTTTACGCCCAGACGAAATTTCGCGAACCCGGCATCCAGTTCATCCTCGGCATAGTACATAAGGGTTTCGACCAGAAACTTACGGTCATACTGAACCCAGTAAGGCGTATTTTCGAAGCGCGGGCCGGTCGCGGCATCGATAGTTTTGTGCCAGTCACGCGCCATGTCCCGGGTGTAGTCTTCATACCAAATACCCGCGCGGACCACGTTAGGCATTTCCCCCAGCATGGTATTCCAGATGAAATCGGCATTAAATCCGTACCGCTCTTTTTGATAATGAGTGTGTCGACGCGAACTTACCGGGATAGCCCCTTGCTCATAACAGTCGCCATCAACCTCAGCACCACCGCCTCCATAAGGATAAGCAATACTGCTTTGACAGCCCTCAACAGGTGACAGAGACTGGCCATCGCGATTGACAAAATAAATCAAATCAGAGTAACCGCCACCGTATACGGTAGTGGAACCATCCAGTTCAGAATGGGCGTTGCCTTCCCCATCGTCAGTGACATCGGCCATGTAGTAAGGGATCCAAATACCTCTCCCCTCATTTTTATGGTAGTAAGTATTGGCACTGATGATGACATCATCAAACTCACGCTCAGCTTTCAGGTAGGCCAGCGTATTCTCACGCGCTGTGCCCCAGCCCTGACGCCATGCCTGATCCTGGTAAGGATTGCCTGTCCAATCCGCCAATAGGCCGTCCCAATGCGGGTTTTGCTCATATTGCGCCAGGCCATAGACTCGCTGATAGGTGTATTCCCGGGCATCGTCATGGCTGATATAACCCACAACATCTGTCTCGTTAATTCGACTGATAACCTTGGCCGCAATATGGTCGCGGGTATTGGTCGCGGAGCCATCCATGTAATCATCGTTTTGTTGTGAGGATAAACTGATCCAGGCAAAGGTATCTTTGGCCACTTCGCCAGTGTCGTAGCGAGCGTAAAGTTTTTGTGCGTTGTATTCACCTAAGGTACTGCTAATCGTCAGTCGTTCATCCAAAGCCGGAGCGATACTGGTAAAATTGATGGTCCCCCCCAACGCTTCATGGGAACGGGATGCAATATCTGCAGTCCCCTGTGAGACTTCACTGGTAGCCAGGTTTTCAGAATCAACAAACCGGTTGGCCTTAGTGCCGCCAGCATAGTTGGAGTTACCATTTGGGATCCCATCCATAGTCATACCGATTTGCTGAGACTCCAAATCTAACTGAAAACCACGCATTGAAATGCTGGTAGACCATTCGTCCGATCCAAACGGGTCGCCTTCGTTAATTAACACCCCTGGCAGATTGTCTACCGATGCCAAAGCGCTGGTCATACCGCTTTGCTGAAGCTTCATTGATTCAGTAGAGGAATTGTTTGCATACGAAACGCTGCGCCCTGTCACTTCAATGGACTCGTACTTATCCTTGGTTACTTTCTTTTGCTCATTATCGTCCTGCGCCATAGCAGTGCCCGACAAAGCAGAAAAGGATGAGACTATAGAAATAGCCAGTAATCGT
>JAYZXK010000457.1:0-3039 GCA_036141415.1 Pseudomonadota bacterium | reverse complement strand
CTACAACAAAATTAACCGGCCCGTACCATCTGTACTGATGGCACGGCCACCACTTATTCAGGATAGAACAGACTATGAGTAACCAGCTTGAATCGCTCCGTAAATTAACCACTGTAGTTGCCGATACCGGCGACATCGATGCCATTAAAAAGTATCAACCAGTGGATGCGACCACCAACCCGTCACTACTGCTTAAAGCGGCCAGCCTGCCCCAATATGCTGCGCTTATTGATGACGCAGTCAGCTGGGCAGCCAGTCAGTCTGATGATGCAGAGCAACAGCTTACCGACGCATCAGACAAGCTTGCAGTAGCCATTGGTAAAGAAATTTCAGGCAGCATTCCTGGCCGTATTTCTACCGAAGTGGATGCCCGTTTATCGTTTGATACCGAAGCCACCATCGCCAAGGCGAAGCGCCTGGTTCAACTTTATGCGGATGCTGGTATCGACAAGTCAAAGATCCTTATTAAGATTGCCTCTACCTGGGAAGGTATTAAAGCAGCAGAAGTGCTGGAAAAAGAAGGCATCAACTGTAACCTGACGCTGCTATTCAGCTTTGCCCAGGCTCGTGCGTGCGCAGAAGCCGGTGCGTTCCTGATCTCCCCGTTTGTTGGGCGTATTCTGGACTGGTACAAAAAAGCAACCGGTAAAGACAGCTACGCAGCTAACGAAGACCCGGGTGTGGTATCTGTTACCAGCATCTACAACTACTACAAAGCCAATGGTTATAAAACTATCGTGATGGGCGCCAGCTTCCGTAACATCGGCGAAATCCTTGAGCTGGCCGGTTGTGACCGTCTGACCATTAGCCCGCAGTTACTTGAAGAACTGGCCAATGCGCCGGGCGAAGTGGCCGCTAAATTAACTGATAACGGCGCTACTGAGCAGCCGGGTGCAGCGCTTACCGAAGCTGAGTTCCGTTGGGATATGAATGAAGATGCCATGGCAACAGAGAAGCTGGCAGAAGGTATTCGCAACTTCGCTGCCGATCAGGAAAAACTGGAAACAATGTTAAAAGACAAGCTTGATAATTTGTAATACAATATTAACATTAAATTGAAATTATCAACCATCTTTACTGATTAGTTTTTGTAGGAAATAAGTATGACAACGCTCACGGAATCAGCCCAGTGGCAAACGCTTGAATCACTGGCCCAACTGGTTAAAAAAGAACATATGCGTAACTGGTTTGCCAGTGACGAAAACCGCGCTGCGGAAATGAATGCAGAGGCCTGCGGTATTTATATCGACTTTTCCAAAAACCGGGTGACCAAAGATGTATTAAAAGCCCTGTTTGACCTGGCTGATGAGCGTGGTGTCGCCCAGCATCGCGACGCGATGTTCAACGGCGATATCATTAACAATACCGAAGGCCGTGCAGTATTGCATACCGCGTTACGTAACTTTTCAGGCCAGCCGGTGATGGTCGACGGCGAAGATGTCATGCCGGAAGTGCTCGCCACGCTGGAGAAAATTGAAGCATTCACGCACAGTATTCACAGCGGTGAGCACAAAGGCTATACCGGCAAAGCGATTAAACACATTGTGGCGATTGGTATCGGCGGCTCCTTCTTAGGGCCGAAGATCATGACCGAAGCCCTTAAACCCTACCAGCAGGATGCAGTGAAAGTACATTTTGTGGCCAACGTTGATGGCTGCCACATTACTGACGTGCTTGCCGGGATGGACCATGAAGATACGCTTATCGTGATGTCTTCCAAGTCGTTTTCAACCCAGGAAACGCTGCAAAATACATTAACCGCCAAAGACTGGTTCCTTAAACAGGGCGGTAAACAGGAAGATATCGCCAAGCACTTTGTAGCCGTATCTTCCAATGTAAAAGCCGCTACCGAATTCGGTATTGCTGAAGAAAACATCTTCCCTATGTGGGACTGGGTAGGCGGTCGTTATTCGTTGTGGTCTGCCATCGGCCTGCCAATTTCCTTATGCCTCGGCTTTGCCAATTTTAAGGGCCTGCTGGAAGGTGCTTTTGCCATGGACGAGCACTTTAAATCGGCGCCTAATGAGCAGAACCTGCCGGTTATCCTGGCAGTGCTGGGCATTTGGTATCGCAACTTCTTTGGGGCGCAGTCTCACGTAATGCTGCCTTACTACCATTATCTGCGTGGTCTACCGGCCTACGTTCAGCAGCTCGACATGGAAAGTAACGGCAAGATGGTGACTCAGGATGGCGATGCTATCGGTTACGAAACCGGGCCGATCATCTGGGGTAGCGAAGGAACTAACGGTCAGCACAGTTTCCACCAGCTTATTCACCAGGGGCACGGCGTTATCCCGGCCGACTTTCTGCTGCCACTAAACGTGCCTAATCAGGACGACACTCATCACGCGATGCTGGCCTCTAACTGCTTTGGTCAGGCGCAGGCTCTGATGCAGGGTAAATCCTTTGACGACTGTTATGCAGATTTAGCCGACAAAGGGCTGGACGAAGCAGAGCGTAAACGTCTGGCTCAGCATAAAACCATGCCGGGCAACAAACCCAGCAACACCATTTTATTTGAAAAGCTGGATCCGTTTACACTTGGCGCGCTGGTTGCAATGTATGAACATAAGGTGTTCGTACAAGGTGTTATCTGGCAGCTTAATTCCTTTGACCAATGGGGCGTAGAATTAGGTAAAGTCCTCGGAAATCAAGTGTTAGCGGGGATCCAGGGGAATACAGAAGCAGAGACTTTTGACAGTTCAACCCAGGATCTGATTAACCGCTTTAAGCAAGCCAATGCACCAAAATAAACATTACTGGTTATAATCTGAGCCAATAATGTGCAAAACAGAGGGAACCGCTCACGGGGTCCCTCTGTACATAAGAACACCACGGATTGTCATCGCAGCGTCATAATTTGTTAATTAAAAGTAAACAAAACTATTTTAATCTAACGATAGCTGTGGTACAAAAATTGTCAGGGGTCAATAAAGACACACTGACAGTGTAGTTAGCGGTAATAACAAGGAGATCTCCGTGGATACTTCAGATCTATTTGCAATGCTTAACCTAGACGAAACTTCAACCAAAACCAAA
>JAYZXK010000456.1:0-2512 GCA_036141415.1 Pseudomonadota bacterium | reverse complement strand
AACGCGATAACTGGCTGCTTTTCTGGCTAACCCTATTCAGTATTGGCGCCTGTTTATTGGGATTAGGATTAAGTTATTACACTGTACTGCGTAAAGCAAAGGAGGCGTGAGTATGCAGTTTATCAAATCAATACATAAATGGACCTCCGTATTAGTCGGGATACAGTTACTAATTTGGTTACTGAGTGGTTTTTATTTTAATATTATGGACGTGAGTAAAGTTCGTGGCGACCAATATCAAAATAAAATATCGCCTGTGGCAAGTCCTCTTACAACCTATCAATCTAATCAATCTAAACTTTTATATCCACAGGACATTTTAGATAATGTGCGTACCAGTAGCAGCCCGGTCCCACGCCCCACTCAATCAATTAAGCTTATATCTTTGCAAGATAAGCCATACTACTTGTTAACTCACCACAAAGGATTGAGGCGGCATTTTGAAAGTGATTATACTCTTATCGATGCTTATACAGGCCAACCAAAATTAATTGATGCCGAGTTAGCTAGCCATATCGCCTCTCGCTCATATAATGGTCCAGGTGAACTCCTATCAGCAACAAAGTTGACTCCCCCAATAGACGACTTGCCAAGAGAGAAAAACCAAGTCTGGCAAGTTAACTTCGCCGATAAGGTCAATACAAGTGTGTATGTTGATGCTCGTACTGGAGAATTAATCTCTCATAGTGATGACGACAAACGTTTTGCTGACTTCTTCTATATGCTGCATTTTATGGATTATAACGGCGTTGGCGGCTTCAATAGTTGGCACATTATCTTGTTCGCATTTATAACTTTATGGCTTTGTCTATCTGGCTTTATTTGGACCATTCAATTGGCGTTTGGAGGCAACTACAGACTGAGCTTTTTAGCCAAAAAACACCCTGTATTTATTAAAAAACAAATGAGTGAACCTGTTGGTAATTTAAAGATTTCTAGTCATCAAAATTTAATGGAAGGTTTAAATGCCCATGACATTCTTATTCCATCTACTTGTGGAGGTGGAGGCACATGTGGACAGTGTAAGGTTAAGTTAAATCCAGCCCTAACACCTAATTCTGCAGAGCGCGTATTATTGTCTCAGACCGAAATTGATGCGGGACACCGGCTCGCCTGTCAACATCACAGCAATGAAGTCAAAGAAGTTGAATTATTGGCTCATAAAGCGGAGAAACATAACTTAATATTGACACATTCAATATTTCTGAGCCCTTTTATAAAAGAGCTACGTTTTAAAGTTAACAGTGAAAATCCACTAAAATTTAGAGCCGGCGCCTATATGCAGTTTAATATTCCTGCTGCGCATGGTAGTTCAGTGCCGTCGATTATTCCTGATGAATTTCAAACATATTGGGAACACATTAAAAGGCTTAATTATAATCACACTGCGATTAACCGTTGCTATTCTTTGGCAAATTATGATTCGCATACAAATGAATTAACTTTTTTAATCAAGATGCAGCCGGCACCTAGAGCAAATTTACTGCCTGGTTTTGGCTCAAATTACATCTGCAATATGCTGCCTGGCGAAAGTATCGAAGCGATTGGACCGTTCGAAAAATTTTATGTAAGTAATTCACATATCGACACCGCAAGAACAATGGTAATGATTGGAGCGGGTTCGGGAATAGCCCCTCTCAAATCAATAATAATGGAGCAATTAGAAAAACTTAAATGCCAGGAAAATATTCACTTTTACTTTGGGGCTCGTCATAAAGTTGATTTAATTTATCGTGAGTTATTCGAAAGATTGGCCTTTGAATATCAAAATTTTCACTTTACGCCTGTATTATCTAAGCCCGACACAAATTGGGATGGTGCAAATGGTTATGTCCAGCAGGTAATCGATAATTCAATAGACACTCTGGGAGATTTAAATCAGATCCAGTTTTATTTGTGTGGCCCCAAACAGATGATGTTAGAAACCATATCAATGCTGAAAAAGCACGGTGTAAAAGACTCTGCCATTTTATGTGATGATTTTTCTAATTAAGCATTAAAGTTACCTTATAACTCAAGTTAAAATATAAAAGGGGGCAACTCCAATTTAATTGCTGTTTCGCAGTAAGCGTAACTCGAACCACACAACCGGCCAAGATAATTGACGCGGTGTTTTTCAACCGAGTTGTCCAAAAAAACTGTTTTAAGCAACCGCCGTATTACGCTTAATTTCCTCAACATTGGAGGGATTTAGCGCAACGTCACCAACGGGCGTCCAGTTTCTTGTGTTGCCTGACCAGCGTAAGCGTAACTCGAACCACACCTATTCAGTCATAGTTTAAAGCCATAGGCTACCATCAAGTTTAACCAATAAGGTGGTAGCATCATGAGCCGAGCATACCGAACCCGCGAGCAATGGCGTGAGCTCATTGCTGAATTTGAACAAAGCAACCTGAGTCAGAAAGACTTTTGTGAGCCACGCGGCATAAACCGTCATTCCGCACCTAATTAACTGATTTATTTTTCTTGACACCGATCCCCCATTTTGATCTATTACTCATCTTTGGGTGCA
>JAYZXK010000455.1:0-6806 GCA_036141415.1 Pseudomonadota bacterium | reverse complement strand
AACACGCAATGACACAGCGGCAATTCGATTGGTAGAAAATCTGCAACGCTGGCTGGCCGATAAAACCATGACCGGTGAAGTGGATAAACTCAGAGGTTATTAAGCTAGTAAAGAATCCACCTTCTAAAGAAGGTGGCTTTACGTTTCCCCATCTAAAAGGGGCTCTGTTTAAATCGAAGAAAGGACAATAATTGTGCCCTTCTTCAGTGTTGTCATTGTCACTGGCAGACATAACAAACTAGAAGAATCATCATGGATGAGGATTCAGTCGATGCGGCACAGGGACGTGCCGTCATTGACGGTCTAGTTTGTTCTGTCAGGGACGATGACGCTTTTCACTGATAAGGGCTGCGGGGAGTCCAGAGGGTGTCGCACAACACCCTTTGGTCGCGGTCGGCGACTCCGACAGCAGTCTATATACAACTTTCTTTGCTGACTTATATATACGGGCCAAGCCTTACCACGAATGATAACCACCTACTGAAGTAGGAGGTTTAGGGCTGGAAATAAAAAAGCGCGGCCAGTAACTGGCCGCGCTTTTATCCGTAGAGAGGTCGCTTATTTCAGTTCGGCTACCACAACCGACTTGGCTGGCAATACCAGTTCGTCAAGATCACTGCTGAATGACGCAGGTTTTACAACTTCCTTGGCATCAAAGGTATTCTTGGCGGTAATGGCATCTGCAGTAAGGATCTGGCCAACCAGTGAGGAATAATCACCGTTGTCAAAATCCATTGTCACCTCAGCTTCATTGGCCGGATCTAAATTAACCAGAGCAATATACACTTTGCCATCCTGAATCTTAGCAATAGCGGCCGTGACCGCAGGTAACGACTGGTCACCCTGTTTATACTCACCACCGTTGATAGTGAATGGTACTGACGTGGCATCCTGAAAGACCTTATACATGCCATACACATGATAAGTTGGGGTCAGCAGCATATCGCTACCATCAGTGAGGATCATGGCCTGCAGCACGTTAACCATTTGTGCGATATTGGTCATATGCACGCGTTCGGCATAATGGTGGAACAGGTTAAAGTTCACCGCGGTTAAGACCGCATCACGCAGAGTGTTTTGCTGATACAGAAAGCCCGGCTCCCGGCCTGGTTCCGGATCGTACCAGGTACCCCATTCATCCACATAAAAGCCCAGTTTGCCCTCAGGATCGTTGGCATCGAGTTTAGCGATATTATTTTTGAGGTACTTATCCATGCGATAGGTACGCTCCATGGTTTTAAACCAGTCAGTTTCGGTAAACTCGGTGGCGTGACCCTTATTCGACCAATCACTGTTAGGCAGTGTGTAGAAGTGGTAACTGATACCATCCATATTGCGCTCAATACTGGCGCTCAATACATCAGTCCATTGGGTATCTTCGGTGTGACCGCCACTGGCCACCAGCTTTGGCTTCTTACCCGGTGGCGTTTTAATAAAGGTGGCAAACTGGTTGTACAGGTCAACATAATACTCTGGTGACATATGACCGCCGCATCCCCAGCTTTCGTTACCAATACCGAAATAAGCAATATCCCAGGGTTCCTCACGACCATTGGCCCGGCGTTGATTGGCCAGCGTGGAGTTTTTGTCTGAGGTCATATATTCAACCCACTCAGCCATTTCACGCACGGTGCCACTCCCCAGGTTGCCATTGATGTAAGCATCCGCCCCGAGCAGTTCAACAAAGTCGAAAAACTCATGGGTGCCTACGGCATTGTCTTCCTCTACACCCCCCCAGTGGGTATTTACCTTCACCGGGCGTTCAGCCGGGTCGCCGATACCATCACGCCAGTGATATTCGTCGGCAAAACAGCCACCCGGCCAGCGCACCAACGGGACCTGAATATCGCGCAGGGCATTAAGCACATCATTGCGGAAGCCTTTGGTATTGGGGATATCTGAGTCATGGCCGACCCAGATACCTTCGTAAATACCCCGTCCAAGATGCTCGGCAAACTGACCGTAGATATCCTTGTTAATAGTGGCACCTTCTTTACTGAGGTCGGCAGTGATACTTACATCATGTTGTTTGGAAACACAGCCAAACGACAGGCCAACCCCCAGCAGGGCGCAGGCAACTAGTTTTAACTTCATCATTACTCCTTGTTATTTCTGCACGCCTTCAGTGGTCATAATGACACGTTTCAGGGTGCCGTCTTGGTTGTAATATAAAGGCTCAACGGCCACCGAACGACGAAAACGACCGCCGCTTGGCTGACCGTCTTTAGGCGGCAGTGCACCGGTGTGATAAATAAAATAGCTCTTGCCCTGGTACTCAATGATGGACTGATGATTGGTCTCAGAATTACCGGCTACTTCGTTAAGGATGCCCTTATATTCCCACGGGCCATGAATGCTTTTACTCATGGCATAGCAGATCTTCTCCGGGAACTCACAGGCATAGCTAAAGTAATAATTATCGCCCTTTTTGTGCACCCAGGACGCTTCGGTGTAATTGGGCACGTCGATGGTCTTTATCTCGCCATCAAGTTCCAGCATGTTGTCTTTGAGTTTGACGTACTTAGGCATCAGATTGCCAAAGAACATGTAGGCATCGCCGTTTTCTTCAATAAAGATCGCCGGGTCAATATCGTCCCAGTCATTTGGCGTATGGGTTGTCATATCATCGGTGATGAGCGCTTTGCCGATAGCGTCCTTAAACGGGCCGGTAGGGGAGTCGGAGGTGGCTACACCGATGGCGAAACCGGGTTTGGTTTCATCGTGGCGGACCGTGGTGTAAAAATAAAATGTACCGTCTTTTTCTACCATATGGGAGGCCCAGGCAAAGCCCGGTACTGCCCACTCAAAATCAACGCCTTTCATGATTGGCCCATGGGCTTTCCAGTTCACCATGTCGGTGGAACTGAAGGCCAGCCAGTCATGCATTTCGAAAAATTTATCGTTATTAGGCGCTTCGTCATGGCCGGTGTACAGGTAAACGGTGTCGTTATACACCATCGCGGCCGGATCGGCGGTAAATACATCGGTAATAATCGGGTTGTCAGCACTGGCCATAGAGGCAAACAAACAGGCGAAGGCGGTGCTTAGAAGTCGTTTTCTCATGATGATCCTTAAAGATTACGAGTGTCGAAGAAACGAAAAAACCGCTACCTGAGAACAGGTAGCGGTGTATAGCTTAAGTGCAAGCCTTACTAAGGACGTTGCGAGTTGTAGATTTGCGTAACATCAGTTGCCGTCAGGGCATCATCAAAGATGTACAGCTCATCGATTTGACCGTTGAAAGCTGCATCCCAGAAGTTTGCGCCAATCGTAAAGGACGTAACCGGAGCCGGTGTAAACACATCCGGGAAGTTCTGACCTGCAAAGCCTTCTTCACCATTGATGTAGATACTCATAGCACCCTGATTATTAACCATTACCATGTGGTACCAGGTGCCGGTTTCCAGGGCCTGGTCGGTAAAGGCGTCGTACCAGGCAGTACCAGACCATACCATGGCATTGGTAGAGGCATGGTGACCACCAGGGATCATGCTGATCCAGCTATCGCTATTGGCATAGCCAAACACCACTGGGGTATAGTTGGCCAGCGAGGCGGCGTTAAACCAAACCGAGATAGCATAGGAGTTATCTTTAATCAGGTCAGCAGCCAGCTGCACGCCATAGCTACCATCCATATCCAGCGCTCTGCCTACAATTCCGTCAGTAAAGGCTGCTTCACCGCCTGCCTGCTCGATAGTGGCACCGGTTGGTGTACCGGAACTTTGCTGGCCGGTTGCATCAGACAGGTCATCGTTATCGAAGCTGTAATGGACTACCGGATCCGGCAGACCCAGTGCACGTACATTGACTTCGAAAGTCTTGCTGACACTTTCGCCTTCTAAGGTGATGGTGGCGGTTAGCACAACCAGGGCATCGTCTTCACCATTAGCGGGACGGGTCACTTCACCTTTAGTGCTAATCACATCCGGGTTCGAAGAGCTCCAGCTTATGGCTGACGCGTATGGGCCTGAGGGGCGCATTGGCAGATCAGCAATAACCGCGGTAGTGTCGCCCAGATCGAGTAATTCAGCGGCCGATGCCAGCAGTTCAGCTGTCGACAGTGGCGTTACGTCAAGGTTTTTGATTTCACCTCCTGTTAATGCCGTGTCATACAGCTTCACTTCATCAATCATACCGGTAAATGGCAAGTCTACAAATGGATTAACACCTAGGCTAAAGACCCCATCTCCATTACTAAACATATCAGGCAAGCCATTTACTTCAGCGCCAAATTCACCGTTCACATAAGTTTTTACGTTGCCGTTGCTCACCGAGAAAGCAACATGAGTCCAGGTGGCTATAGGCATCGGATAATTGGTTAATCCATCAAACCACGGGTTGCTGCCTTTTAATACCGAGTTACTCCAGAGCATGATATTGCCATCCCAACCTTGGGGTACCAGACTCATCCAGCCATTTTCTCCTACATCAGCAAAAAATGCAGGGCTAAAGATATTCAGTGATTCAGCTTTTATCCATAGTGAAACGGTATAATTGTAGGAACTAATAAAACCATCAGGTAACCGAAGACCATTGGTGCCGTCGAATACCACTGCTTGGCCGTCTTGTCCTGCTCCAAAGGTCACAGTACCTTCTGAATCTGGAGTAGCACCAGTAGCAGTTGCTGCAGCATATGTGCCTGTCTCGTCAGCAAAGTCACCGTCGAAAGAATAGTGAGCAATACGGTTGAAGGGCACCTGCGCCGGGATCACAATGGTGTAGGTCTGAGTTTGCGACATACCGTTGAGGGTAGCGGTGGCGGTTAAGGTCACCTCGGTATCGCCAGAGCCAACATTAGGACGGGTTACCACACCAGTGTAACTGGCGTTGGGTAGTTCAGGCTCACCTTTAACCTCAATGTAATCCGGGTGACTGCTGGTCCAGGTGATGTCGGCGCCTTTTGCACCAACTGCTGGCAGGGTCACATCTACGGTGGTTTCTTCAGGGAATGAGATGGCAGCCAGTGCATTAGTCAATGCTGTGGCATCATCGTTTTCCAACAGTTTGCTCCCCCAGATTGCCACACCTTCTTCATTTACTGCAGTAAAGGTTGGTACAAACTGGCCGTTGTTTTCGTTGTACTGCCATGAGGATACCCCTTTAAAGGTGCCTCGACCGTCGAGATACAAACGCACGGTGTTATCAGCTTCGTAGTACCATTTACCGGTTACGTCGCCGCTAACAATATTATAGTCTTCCAGGGTAATGTAGGTAGAAACCTTTGCCTCACGGTCGATATCGGAGCCGTGGTTAATCAGTTTGAAGGTACCAAACAAATCGGTTTCATCAGCAATATTATCGCCTTCAACCGGCACATAACGGTGCGGTGCTACGACCAGCCAGCCATCTTCATTAACGAACATTTCGTGGACACGCACATTATGAAATTCACCTGAACCCGGGAAGCGGGTATGGAAGATAACAAAGTATTTACCGGTTTCTTCATCATAATAGGCTGAGTTATGTCCTGGTGCCATGTAGCCGTTATCGCTACCTGCTTCACCCGGGTTAACGTCAAACAGGAAGCCACCCATAACCTTATTGCCATACTGCTCTATGGAAGACCAGCCGCCCGATGCACCAATCATGTCCTGACCCAGACTGTCTACAAATGGGCCGTCAGGATTGCGCGAACGGGCAATTCGCATATTGTAGCCATCAGCGTTGTTATACCCACCAAAAGAGGTGAACAGATAGTAGTAATCACTTTCAGGGCTGTAAATCATATATGGCCCTTCAATGGCGCTATAGAAGCCACCCATGAGTTTGGTGCCGTAGCCCTGGTCTGGCAGTGCCATACCGGTTTGAGGATCCATTTCCATGATCCAGATACCACCGGAATAAGAGCCGTAAACCATCCATAAGCGGCCTTCTTTGTCGAAAAAGACATCCGGGTCGATGGCATTCGGATGCACATTACCGTCGTAAGCTTCGCCATTGATGCCTGGGTTTTCTGCACCCACATGACCAGTGGTCAGGATCAGACCTAAGTCTTCATAAGGACCGTCAATATTGTCTGATACGGCTACACCCAGATAGGAACGGGATACACAGTTACCGGTATCGGGCAGCGCACAGTGATTGTAATAAAAGTAGTAACGGCCGTCGCCAAGCTGGATAACGTCCGAAGCCCATGAACCAATATTGCCGCCTACCCAGTCAATGCCCTCAGACACTTCTGAAGGATAAGTATTAAATAGTGGCGTATTAGCCGCGGCATCTTCGTTATTAGCGGCAGCCGGGTTTAACTGAGTCCAGTTAACTAAATCGGTTGAGCTGGCATAGGCCATATGAGAACCGAAGATATAGAAAGTGCCGTCGTCCAGACGAATAACAGAAGGATCGTGAACGCCCACTTCACTAAACGTAACACCGGTTGGAAAAGTCGGATCTGTAACACTCACAGGGGGTTCATTTTGAGGGGCCTCAACAACACCTTCAACTTTTTGTTGTGTTCCGTCTCCGCATCCACCGAGTACGGCAGAAATACTCACGGCTAACAACACTTTGTTCCATCTCATGGTTAAACCTCATCAAAGTAATATTGTATGACTAATTTAATATATCAAACAGTATATACTATGTAAATCTGTTGTTAATAGTTAAATTTCGTAAATCAATCTAATTAATCGTAATTAATTGATTATTATATGTAAATTTTTGATTATTCAGCACTTGACTGTTAATTGAACAGTCTTGTCAATCCGGTTTGTTAAGAAATGTTAATAGATTTAACAGACTTTGTTGACACCGATTAAATCATACAATACTAGATAGCGTAATCTAATCGTCCTGTTACGAAAAAT
>JAYZXK010000454.1:0-5612 GCA_036141415.1 Pseudomonadota bacterium | reverse complement strand
GATTCCTGGGAGCCCGGTGAGATAATGATATCAAAATGTCCATCGAACAGGCCCTGCACCAGTTGCGTGGGCGCAGCTTCCCGCACATAGAACTTTAGCTTGGCATACCTTTTGTGTAACTGCGGCAAGATAAATGGCAGCAAATACGGCCCTAATGTTGGCGGCACCCCAAGCCGGTAGGTAGTTTGGTTACCACCGGCAATGTCCCGGGCTTTTTCTTCAAACCGAATGGACGATTGCAACACATCTTCTGCCAGCGGCAACAAGGCGCGGCCCTCCGGCGATAGCAGCGTACCACTGCGGGAACGTTCAAACAGGGATATACCGAGGCTTTTCTCCAGCACGTTAATTTGGGAGGTCAGGGTTGGCTGACTTATGCCCAATACCTGGGCCGCGCGGCGGTAACTTAGTTCCCGCGCCAGTGCCACAAAGTAGCGAAACTGCGTGTAGGTAACTGACTTGGTTGAGGTGACCATAAACTTAAGTCCAAATAAATAACGCCAACATATAGCCTTAAACTATCACGAAGTAAACTATTTTTCTATTAACCTATCAGGTAACAATGATTTGGTATTTTATATAATTTTCTATTTTCATATTTAGGAGCGACTAAATGGACCACGTTATCTCTGGTGTTGCAAAATTCCAACAAGAAGTTTTTCCAGAAAAAAAGGCCGCGTTTAAAAAACTCGCCACTGGTCAAAATCCTGAAGTGCTTTTCATTACCTGTTCTGATTCACGTATTGACCCTAACCTGGTTACCCAAACTGAGCCGGGCGACCTGTTTATCTGCCGTAATGCCGGTAACGTAGTACCGCCTCACAGCAATCAAACCGGCGGTATGACAGCCTCTATCGAATTTGCCGTAGCCGCACTTGGTGTCACCCACATTGTTGTGTGTGGTCACTCTGACTGTGGCGCGATGAAAGGCGCCATTGCTCCCGAAGCACTTACCTCGCTGCCTCATGTTAAAGAATGGCTGGGCCACTGCCGCGTTGCTACCGACGTAGTAAAAGAACGCTGTGGCTGTGACTCACTGAATAAAGATGACCACTTACAACTGGTGACTGAAGAAAACGTGGTACAGCAACTTCAACACCTGCGCACTCACCCTGCGGTTGCGGCCAAAATCGCTACCGGTCAGGTAAAACTGCACGGCTGGTTCTACAACATCGAAACTGCTGAAGTACTTAACTACGATGAGAAAGCCGGTAAATTCGTGCCAATGGCATCTGCTTTTGCCGCCGAGGAGCAACTGGTAGCAAATAAATAACAGGGATCTTGTTAATGAAACTGGACTTATCTTTTAGTGAAATAAAGAACGATTTACCCGCGAGTATCGTGGTGTTCTTCGTTGCTCTGCCGTTATGTCTGGGTATTGCGCTCGCCTCAGGTGCGCCGCTTTTCTCTGGCATTATTGCCGGTATCGTCGGCGGCATCGTTGTCGGCCTTTGCAGTGGTTCACGCCTCGGCGTAAGTGGCCCGGCTGCGGGCCTGGCAGTTATTGTATTTGACGCGATTGCCACACTGGGCAGCTGGGAGTTATTCCTGGTTGCTGTGGTATTATCTGGTGTAATTCAGCTCATAATGGGCTTTGCCCGGGCTGGTTTTATTGCGTATTTTATACCCACTTCAGTGATCACCGGTATGCTAGCCGGCATTGGTTTACTGATTATCCTTAAACAAATCCCTTACCTGTTTGGCTGGCATGCTGATTTTCTTGGTGAAGAAGCATTCATTCATGCCAATGGCGAGAATACGTTTTCTGCTATCGAACATGCGCTCAGCCTGATGTCGCCGGCGGCGATATTAATTTCCGGCGTATCACTGGTTCTGCTGGTGATTTGGGATAAGTTTTTGGTGCCGCGTCATAAAATCTTCCAGCTTATTCAGGGCCCTATTGTAGTAGTACTGTTAGGTATTCTGGCTTCAGTAATGATGCGCCAGGCCGGTACTCCGCTGGATCCGAGCATGCTGGTATCACTGCCGGTGATAAATAGTTTCAGTGACTTCACCCAGGAACTGGCGTTCCCGGACTTTTCACAAATATTCAATATGGACGTGCTTACCATTGCTATTGTAATGGCAGCAGTAGCCAGTATTGAAACACTATTATGTGTAGAAGCCACCGATAAGCTCGATCCGCAGAAAAATGTGACGCCAACCAACCGTGAGCTTAAAGCTCAGGGGATGGGTAATATTATTTCGGGTCTGGTGGGCGGTCTGCCAATTACTCAGGTAATAGTAAGAAGCTCGGCCAATATTGCGTTTGGTGGTAAAACCAAGCTATCGGCCATTATGCACGGTGTATTCCTGCTGGTGGCGGTGCTGGCGATTTCCTCCATGCTCAATTTAATCCCACTGGCATCACTGGCCGCAATTTTAATTGTAGTAGGCTACAAGCTGACCAAGCCGGTGATGTTTAAGGTCATGTATCAGAACGGCTGGGAGCAATTCCTGCCTTTTGTCACCACCATTGCCGTGATGATTTTCACCGATTTGTTAACCGGTGTATTTGCCGGATTGGGTGTGAGTATCTTCTTTACCCTGAAAAGCAGCTTCCTTAATGCTTATCAGTTTAAAGAAACTATCAATGAAGACCATGGTGAAACGACTCATCACATTGTACTGGCCGAGGACGTCTCGTTCTTTAACAAGCCAAGCATTCTGAAAAAACTCAATTCGATCCCGGGTAATTCAAAAGTTGTGCTGGATTTCTCTAACACCAAGTCCATTGCATTTGATGTGAAGGAAATGATTAAGGATTATATCGACCAGGCACAAACGAAAAACATTCGGGTCGAAACCATTAAGTTTTAACTCCACGCCGAAAACCCGGTATCCCAACCTACCCGGTTTTCACACAGCGTCGTTAACGTAAAAGGCAGCCATTTGGCTGCCTTTTTGTTATATCTGTCCCACCATAGTTGAAGAAAACGCGCCACTCTTATAGTTTTTAGCTATCACGAGGTGCGCTATTCTTCTATGAGACTATAATATAACAATATTTTAACAATCATAAATCTTACAAACGACGAGGAGTAAGTTGGTATGGATCATGTCATTTCTGGCGTAGCAAAGTTTCAAAATGAAGTGTTCCCGGAAAAAAAAGCCGCGTTTAAGAAGCTCGCTAACGGCCAAAATCCGGAAGTATTGTTTATTACCTGTTCCGATTCACGTATCGATCCTAATCTGGTAACTCAAACTCAACCAGGTGATTTATTTATCTGCCGTAATGCCGGCAACGTTATTCCCCCGCACAGCAACGAAACCGGCGGTATGACCGCATCGGTTGAGTTTGCCGTAGCCGCCCTCGGCACCACGCATATTGTAATTTGCGGTCACTCTGACTGTGGCGCTATGAAAGGAGCAATTAAACCGGAGGCATTATCTGCCCTGCCCCATGTGAAAGAATGGCTGGGTCACTGCCGGGTAGCGACTGAAGTGGTAAAAGAGAAATGCGGTTGTGATGAACTGAACGCAGAAGAGCATTTACAGTTAGTCACCGAAGAAAATGTGGTACAACAGTTACAACACATCAAAACTCATCCGGCGGTCGCTGCGAAGTTAGCTACCGGACAGGTAAAACTGCATGGCTGGTTTTACAATATTGAAACTGCAGAAGTCACCTGTTATCAGGAAGAAACCGGTAAGTTCGGCCCTATGGACGAAAAATATGCCGCCGAGCTGGTTTCTAAAACTAAGTAAACCTAACCACTGTTAAGGAAAAGTCATGAAGAACTTATTTGCTAATGTTCGTGGCGATATTACCGGCGGTATAACCGCCGGCGTAGTTGCACTGCCGCTGGCACTGGCCCTGGGCGTTGCGTCTGGTGTTGGTCCGATGGCAGGTATGTATGGCGCCATTGCGGTGGGCTTTTTTGCGGCACTGTTTGGTGGTACGCCTTCACAAATTTCAGGGCCAACAGGCCCTATGGTCGTTGTTTTAGCTGGTTTGTTTGCCAGTTTATCGGGCAATATTGAATTAATTTTTACCGCCGTTCTTCTGGCCGGTTTACTCCAGATAGTGTTTGGCTTTTTGGGTATTGGTAATTACATTCGATTAGTGCCTTACCCGGTAATCTCTGGTTTTATGTCGGGCATTGGCGCTATTATAATCATCTTACAAATTGGCCGCCTACTTGGCCATGAGCCACCGGGCGGTACAATCGGCGCGCTCAGCTATCTTCCTACTGCACTGGCAGATATTAATTTTTCCACTCTGGCACTGGGGCTTGGAACCCTCGTAATCGCCTACAAATGGCCGCCCAGCCTGGGTAAATACGTACCGGGCGCACTCGCTGCGCTGATCATTGGTACCATCGTAAGTTTGTTTATTTCCGTACCAATCCTGGGAGATATTCCAACCGGGTTACCTAGCCTGCACCTGCCGGTATTTGAAACATCCACACTCTGGTTGGTCATTGAAGCGGCGTTTATTCTGGCCATTTTAGGGGCAATCGACAGTCTGTTAACATCTTTAGTCGCTGACAACATGACACGTACCCGTCATGACAGCAGTAAAGAGCTGATTGGCCAGGGTATTGGTAACACTGTGGCAGGTTTAATTGGCGGTATCGCCGGTGCCGGCGCCACCATGCGTACGGTAGTGAACATTCGCAGCGGTGGTAAAGAACGTTTATCAGGTATGGTACATGCACTGGTACTGCTTGCTGTGGTACTGGGCCTAAGCCCTCTGGCCAGTGCCATTCCACATGCGGTATTGGCCGGTATACTGGTTAAAGTAGGTCTGGACATTATTGACTGGAGCTACATGAAACGCGCTCACACCGGGCCGCGCTGGGACTTCGCACTAATGCTGCTGGTACTGGGTCTGACCGTCTTTGTCGACCTGATCACAGCCGTAGGCGTTGGTGTAGTATTAGCTGCACTGGCTTACGTTCGTCAGATTGCCCAGCTGCAAATTGAAGAGCTGAAGAAAATTCCGGATACCTTAAACGATCCGAAAGAAAACGCCCTGCTTGAAAAAGCCAAAGGCAAGGTCAGTATCTTTAGTTTTGGCGGTCCGTTAAGTTTTGGTGCAGCGGCCGATTTAGGTCACCACGTGCGCGAGTGGGTTAAGCCTGGCTCAAGGGTGCTCATACTGGACTTCTCCAGGGTGCCCACCATGGATGTATCCGCCTCCATGGCCGTAGAGACGGTAACATCTGATGCCAAGAGCTCAGGCCGACAACTGATGGTATGCGGCGCTTCCGATAAAATTAAAGAAGTGTTGGATAATGTGAATGCTTCCTCTGCGGAAATTCTTACCTACCCCACCTTACTTGAAGCGCTGGAGTCGGCAGTGTCGATTATCGAGGATAGTGAAAAAAAGTCGCTAAAGCATGATGGCAGCTCCACACTGTCTCATGCTTAACATTTAAACAATAATGCAAAGAGCGCCAACCGGCTAATGCCAGTCAGTTAAGCTGACTGGTATTTTTCTTTTTATGGGGGTAACGACTCACTTTTGGCTTTATACATCTCGGGTAGGCCCTGTCTTCTCGTCGAGGTGGAAGCTCGTAAAACCCTAGCTGATCAATGAGTGAGTTATAGATTACCGGGAGTTTACCCGGGCTGGTGAGTTGGAGTGTCATCAGGAACGCAACAAC
>JAYZXK010000453.1:0-2875 GCA_036141415.1 Pseudomonadota bacterium | reverse complement strand
GGAGTCTTCTGCCGGCAGCAGCGCTTTTGTGGAAGTGTGGGTGTGGAACTTCCTGTTACTGGTGGTGGTGCTGACGATGCCTAATACACAGGATATTTTCAGTCGGGTGGCAGGCTCCCTGAGTAAGCTATCCTATGACCGACGTGATACCTTCTGGCCCGGAATTAACCTGGTCAGCGGCATTGGTTGGAAAGCGAATACGCGCTGGGCACTGATTTCAGCGATACTTTTTGTAGCCGGGGTACTCACGTTGTCACAGGTGAGTGAATTCCTGTATTTTCAGTTTTAGCCTATGAATTATCTAACGCGTTTAGCCCTATGTATTGTTCTTGTTTTCGCCCTGGTAGGCGGATTCAACTTTCTGGTCGATCCCTATGGCTTTTATTGGAGCCCGGCGCTGGAAGGATTTAATCACCAGAAAACCCAGGCCGATGAAAGGGTGAGAGAGGTAACGCCTTACCGGGCTCTGGCTCTGCAACCGGACACCGTGCTAATTGGTAATTCGAGGGTTCAGCTCGGCATAGCAGCAGAATCAAAAGTGCTGGAAGGGCGTAAAGCGTATAACTTATCGTTACCCGGAGCGGGCCTGACAGAAACATTACGCCATGCATTGAGTCAGGCCCGTCACAATCAAAATCTTACAACAATGATTATTGCACTGGACTACCGGTATTTTTTACATAATTACTCGCAAAGTCCAGGACCCTGGCCTCAAGAGGAATTACTCAACACAATTACTCAACCGCCAGAGAGCACTATTGCCAGGATCAAGCGCATTTATCCTGCCGTGTTCTCACTCGATACCCTGTTCGATTCAGTGAGAACAGTCGCCCAGCAAGGGGGCACTTACAATAACATTACCCGATTTGGCAGCAATACTGGTGGGTATTATCTGGATGCCATAAAAGCTGAAGGGAAAAAGCGCTTTTATAAGCATCAGTTTGATGGGCTATACATGCGCTTTGGTCGCCAACATTTGACCTATGAAGCGAATGGAAAGGTGCATTCTATGGCTTTATTGACAACCTTTCTGGATGAAATGCGAAAAGCCCATCCTTCGGTCAACATTTACTTTTTTATCAACCCGTATCATCAATCTTACTGGCAGGTGATTTACCAAAGCGGCCATTGGGGAAGCTATCTGAAATGGAAGCGTGACCTGGCCCGGATAGCAGAAAAGTATCCTGAATACCCGGTCTATGACTTTAGCCTGCCCAGCCAGCAGACTCTTGAACCACTTAATTATGCCCAGGATAAACAACTGATGACCTGGTATTGGGAACCGGCGCATTACCGACCTGCGTTAGGCGATGAAGTGCTAAAGGTTTTACTTGGCCACCCCTCCACGTCGACAACGGGAAATTGGCCGGTAAGGTTACAAGCGCACACCATTGAAAAAGCCATTAAACAGAGTATTGACGGGCTGTCTCAGTCTGACTGAGTGTTAAGATTGGCGTAAACGTCGGTTAGTTGGTAATACGGCGATGCCAGTGTTTGGCGATTCAAGATGGCAGACGCAACTCTGACTGGTTTGCGAAGTGGCACGGCCTGTTTTCAAATACTCTATAGCTATGGGCTCGTTGGCATGCCAATGTGTGCCAGAAAACTGAGAAGCCCAGTAACTCTATTCCCACTACATTAATGTATCAGCATTAGCTTGTTGGTAGCATGCGTCGAGCCTGACAACAAGCTAAAAAACTCTTTGCGCTAACCGCTGGTTATAGCTGAACCCAACAATAAGCAATAGCAATCACGTTATTTAGCAGTTCAGGGGCTGAAAATAAAAAAGGGAGTTCAGCAACTACTGAACTCCCTTCAATAACATAAGTAAAAATGTTTATTTGGCTTTTCTGCGACGTACAGCCATGATGCCCAGACCACTTAGCAAAATTGCCAGCGTAGCAGGGGCGCTCGCGTTAGTGATGCTGTTAATCCAATCAAGGTAAGGCGCGTAAAGGTTACCACCAAAGATGTGACCGTAACCGCCGTTAGCAACCGGAGAGGTGTTAATACCAAAGGTGTTGTTACCCGCTAACAGGAACTTATCGTTTGTAGAGTCGTAAACAAATGAAGGACCACCTGAGTCGCCACCACCAATGTTTGCTTCAAATAAGCCGCTGGTTGTATCGCTGCCGAAAGAGTCGCCACATACACCAAATACGATACAGAAATAATCCCAGTCAGTACCATCGGCAACACCGTCAAAGTCGGCATACCATACCTCTGCTTCTGAGCCGAACTCTACCGGACAAGCGGCAGAAGAAGAGTAACCACCTGAGCGATCCGGAGCGGTAACACTGCCATCGTCACAGTCAAAAAACTCAGGGATATTGAAACCATAGCGTTTTTCTAACCAACTGGAACTGCCAGAAGTATAGCCGTCCAGGCCGTTACCCGTAGTACCATGACCGACCATAGTGAAAAGTTCGCCGTTGTCGATATCACCCGTGTAAAAATCATAAATTTCAACGCCGGCTGGAATGTCTTCTTCCAGGGTTAAGATGGCGATATCGTCGTTAAGACAGCCGCCAGAGAAACCAGCACCTTCAGTCGCTGCGCAAACGCCGAAACCCAGATAATCAGGGTGAGCCACTACGCTGGAGCTAGGGATGTAATCAACAAAATCGCCGCCGTCAGAGAAAACCGCGCTTACTGTGCCTGCTGACAAGTCCATAATCGAACCGTCATCACGCTCAATACAGTGAGCAGCAGTAATAATGTGTCGTGGCGAAATGGCGCTACCGGTACAAATGTAGTAACCACCGTCGCGGAAGATTTCGATACTTACCACGCCGGTAAATTCACCTGCCGAAGTAAAAGGTGCACCGCCATTGCCATACAGGTTAGAGTCACCTGCAGAAATAGTAGGGCTTAC
>JAYZXK010000452.1:0-11496 GCA_036141415.1 Pseudomonadota bacterium | reverse complement strand
CCGATCCGAATATTCTGTCGCGGCAGCGCAGAACCCGCGACTATCAGGCCCGGGACTTATCGATTAGGTTTGAGTTAAGCGGCGAAGTTACGCTGGCCGGAATGACCAATAACCTGCTGGTGGGCTTTGATTATTATAACTATCACCTGGATACCGATTATCGTCGCTGGCGCACAGCCTGGGGCGCAGGGGATACCACTTACAGCATTAACCCGAATAACCCGGACTACACCATTTTCCGCCCGGACGTTTCCCCAACGACTTTCACGGCTGAAAAACAACAGGGTCTGGGCTTTTACGCGCAGGATCTTATTGAACTCAACGCTAAAACTAAGCTGTTACTGGGTTTTCGGGTGGATAAGTTTGAACAGGATATCCTGAATAAGATCAATGACGCAGAGCAAAGCCAGGATCAGTCTGTAATAACTCCAAGAGTTGGCGTTGTTTATGATGTAACCGACAGTATCAACCTGTACTCCAGTTATGCCGAAGGTTTCAGACCTAACCCAGGCCTTGATTCCGACCGTAACGCATTTGACCCGGAAGAAACCACCTCGTTTGAAGTGGGCGCAAAATGGCAAAATCTGGCGGGTATCTTCTCTGGCAGTGTGGCGATTTATGATGCTGAAAAAACCAATATGCTTACGGCTGAACCTAATACCGGATTTTCCGCTACTTTGGGTAAAGTTGAAAGCCAGGGCGTTGAGTTTCAGCTGACTACCGATTTGTCCGTCAATACCAGTATCGACCTGGGGTATGCCTATACCGATGCGAAAACGGCCAATGAAGTAAACAACCTTGATTGGGGCGTGCCGATCCCGAAAGGTTCGCGCTTGATCAACATTGCCAAAAACTCAGGATATGTATCGCTGAATCACTTAAATGAAGTGATGGCACGGCCGGCCTTTTTCTCCGCCACTGTACGTTATGTGGGTGACCGTCTGGGCGAGACCACGGATGCGGGCTATCTGTTACCGTCTTATACGCTGGTAAATCTTGCCGCGTCGGTAGAACTTAGTCAGCAACTTAGCGTTCGCTTCGACGTGAATAACCTGTTTGATAAGACCTACTTTGAAAACTCATATCACAAGTTGTGGACTATCCCCGGCGCACCGTTGAACTATAACGTCAGCGTCAAATACCAGTTCTAAACATCAAAAAATAATGGGGTCAGAGTACATTACCCTCAAGGTACTGTACTCTGACCCCTTATTCGACCCCTTATTCCCTCTGACCATGCTTTTTTCATGTACTCTGACCCCATTATTCCTTTTAGCTGAAGGCTTTGCGGCTGAGTTTTACAAAGGTCCACACGTCGCCTGGTTGAATGAGAAACCGACCTTCGGCTGGCAGGTCTTGTCTGGAGGGATCAGCTTCAAATCCAAGCTTTTCAAGAATGCGGCCAGAGGGCGCATTGCCTGATTTCAGGTAGTGGGAGTTAAGTGCCTGCATGCCCAGAATATCGAATGCGGTT
Organism: Pseudomonadota bacterium; assembly: GCA_036141415.1. Lineage (GTDB taxonomy): Bacteria > Pseudomonadota > Gammaproteobacteria > Enterobacterales > Alteromonadaceae > Alteromonas. Next base: position 10,022 of record JAYZXK010000452.1, on the reverse strand, counting down.
GTTGCCATTAGTCTGGCTGCGGTGCTTCCCAGCCCTTTGCCCCAATAGTCCGCGCCTAACCAGTAAGAGAGCTCAGCTTCCCTGTTTTGCCAGTCAATTTTCTTCAGTATGCAGCAGCCCAGTACTTTGTCGTTAGCAACCAATACAAAGTGCATTTCCTCGGCAGGCACCTGCAGGCTGCGGCTAATCCATTCGGCGATATCTTGTTCGGTGCAATTTTCTGGTACACCACTCGTTTGTGCGATGCGCTTATCGGCCGCGATCCGCAACAACGGCTGAATGTGACGGCTATCTATCAATTCCAGTTTCATGAATAAAAATAAGCCTTTAAATCAATTCGTTTGATACTTGAGTGTTGCGACAGTTTGCCTCAATTAACCGGTTACAGGCAACACACTTTCCGTTTCGCCCATTGTGATAGAAAATAAAATGTTATAACATCACATTTCTTTTGGGCAAGATGGATCATAAAAGTGAAATTAAATAAATTGGCAATCGTGATGACCATGCTGCTGCCTGGTATCTCACAGGCTGCTGAGATAACAGGGCAAGCGCTCAACCAAAATGGCCAGCCGCTGGCGAAAGCTGAAATAGAAATCGAATCACTGAATGTGTCGGTGACAGCCGATGAGAACGGCTATTTTTCACTTGCCTCAGTCGATGCTGGCGAGTATGTGCTGCACATTCATGCGCCGGGTTATGCTCACCTGCATGAAACCATTGTGGTTGCTGATAACAGTAGCGAACAAATGGCATTTCGTCTTGAGCGCTCACCTATTGAAGTCATCGATGTGATAGCAGCGCCTATGCACATGTCGATTATGGAGTCGGCGTCGCCGGTAAATGTACTGGGGGGGGAAACACTGCGCCGTCAACAAGCCGCAACCCTTGGGGATACATTGGAAAAACTGCCGGGTGTGCAGTCTAATTTTCATGGCAATGTGGCCAGTACCCCCATCATTCGTGGTTTGAGCGGTCCTCGTGTGTTGATTGCGCAAAATGGCCTGGATGTAAGTGACGTATCCCGTGTCGGACCAGATCACTCTGTCGCATCTGAGGCGTCAACGTCGCAACAGATTGAAGTATTGCGCGGCCCCGCAACCTTATTTTATGGCAGTGGCGCGATTGGCGGTGTCGTTAATGTTGTCGACGGTCGTGTCCCTTCAGACAATGACACTCGTGGCGAGTGGTTACTGGAAACCGACTCTGTTAATAATCAAAAACTGGGTTCATTCAATGTTACCACTGGTGCTGGCGACCTGGGTGTCTATGCCGATGGTTACTGGCGTGAGTCGGATGACTACGATACGCCGGTAGCTCCTGATGTGGATGAGCCGGATGCTGCACATAGCGTCGAAAATAGTGCAGAAGAGTCAAATGGCTTTACAGTGGGGGCAAGTTACCTGTTGGATGACGGTTATGTTGGCATAGCGGTTGAACAGTTTAACCGTGAGTACGGCATACCTGGCCACACGCACGGTCATGAAGAATCCTCGGATGATGAGCATGACCACGAGCATGAGCAGGCTGAAGAAGAACAGGTTTATGCCGACCTGGAGCAAACCAAAATTCAGCTGTTAGGTGAGTTATCCGTTAACAGTAATTGGTTAAGCAGTATTAGCTTTAGAGCCGGTTACACCGACTATGAGCACGCTGAGATAGAAGAAGGTGCTGTAGGTACGCTTTTTGAAAATTCTACCAGTGAAGTAAGAATTGAATTAATGCATACGCCACTGGCTGATTGGCAGGGCGGTTTGAGTCTGCACTACAAAAAGAGTGAAGTAGCGGCTCAGGGCGAAGAAGCCTTTACGCCACCATCTGATGCAGAAATGGTAGCGCTGGCTTTAATGGAAGAGCGCCACTTTGGCGATTTTCTGGTACAACTTGGAGCACGAGTTGAACGGGTTACACTTGATGCACCAGAAGTATTATTGCCCCAGTTGTCTGCTCATGATCACGATGAAGCGGCAGAGGACGATCATGACCACGATCATGAGCACGAGGCCGAAACTTCTGTTACGCGAGTTTTTAACGTAGCTCAGGAATTTACGCCGGTTTCTCTTTCCGCTGGCGTGGTATGGGATTTTACCCCTGGTTATAACGCCGCTATATCGGTTTCCCGGGCACAACGGGCTCCTTCAGCATCGGAGTTACTCTCGTTTGGACCACATATCGGGACCGCAACCTATGAAGTCGGTGCACTGTTCGCCCTATCAGGTAACGAAGACAGTGCGCTGGACTTATCGTCCTCAGCTATTGACCTTGAAACCTCCAGTAATATTGATCTGACCTTGCGTAAAACCAGTGGTGATGTGGGGTTTGTATTTAATGCTTTCTACAACCAGGTTGACAATTACTATTACCAGGTCAACACCGGTTTATTTGCTGAAAGTGGTCATGATCATGGCGATGAGGAAGAGAGTGAAGAGCACGATCACAGCGATGAACTTCCAGTTTACCTGTTCCGCGCTGCTGACGCTATTCTGCATGGTTTTGAAGCTCAGGTTGCCTGGCAGGTGACAGATGAATTTAAAGCCCAGATTTTTTCTGATTATGTACGCGCCAGATTAAAGGACGGCGGTGATTTACCCCGTACACCACCACTGCGTGTTGGTACGCAACTAAGCTATCAAACCGAATCATTGAGCGCGCATCTCGATATCACCCACTACGCAAAACAGGATCGCATTGACGCATCAGAGACAGTTACTGATGGCTATACGTTAGTCGATGCCTTTGTTGCGTACGATTTTAATGTAATGAGTCAGGATATGTCAGTGTATCTCAAAGGAACAAACCTGACCGATGAAGAAGCTCGCGTTCACACCTCTTTTCTTAAAGATATCGCACCGCGCCCGGGGCGCAGTGTTGGTGTAGGTCTGCGTGGCTATTTCTAAGACATTGGGTATTAAAAAATAAAGGAACGAATTAACTATGAACACTCAAACTAAACTTACCTTTTTAGCCGCTGCCATAAGCTCGGTGTTACTCACCGGCTGTGGTGATGCAGAAACCACGATTGTTGAATTACCGCCCATTGAAGAAGAGCACGATCATGACGAGGGTGAAGAGCACAATCACGATGAATACGAAATTGAAAGTGCCGGTCGCTTATCGGTAACCGATGCCGATTCAAACGCGCTGGCGATTTTCGATTTAGACGATAACAGCCTGTTGGATACGTTTAGTCTTACTCACTCGGGCAGCGCTTTAACGCATTCTGCTGATTATCGTTTTGCTGTGGTGACCAGTCGCGCCAATGATTTGGTGGAGTTTATTGATGGCGGACTGTGGCGAGAAGATCATGTCGAGCATTTACACGATTACGAAGAAGCGCCGGCGTATTCAGATTTCACCCTCGAAGGCAGTCGGCCTACCCATGTGGACGGGCATGACGGCCAGCTCGCAGTGTTTTATGACGGCGACGCCGACAGCGGTATACCGGCTTCTGTACAAGTGGTTACCGACACAGATATTGCCGCAGAAACTGCTGAAGTGAATACGCTTACCTTCAACGTGAATATGCATGGTGTGGCCAAGCCGGTGGAAGACATGTTAATCGCCTCGGTGCGCCGGGATGACAGTGAAACCACATCAGCCAATCCCATATTGCCTGACAGTGTCGGGATCTATCACCTCCACGACGGTGACTACGAACAGGAACAATTATTTGCCGGCGAATGCCCGGACTTACACGGTGCCGCATTAAATGACGAACACGTGGTGTTTGGCTGTAGTGATGGTGTACTAGTACTGCATGCTCATGATGAAGAGTATGAGTCGCTCAAGGTCGCTAACATTGATGAGCTGAATGGCATGCGCATTGGCACTGTGTACGCGCACCATGATGATGAAACCTTTATCGGTATTGCGTCACAACACGGTGGTGGCAGTGCAGTGTTAACGGCTATTGACCCTGAACTCGGTGAAATGGAAACCATTGACTGGGAGCCTGAAACCAATGCGCACCCGGTGTCTTATGGTTTTTCTTTCGATGGTGAACACTTTCTGATCCTCGATGATTTGGGCTATCTGTCGGTATTGTCGGCTCACGAGCACGATGGCCACGCGCACTGGGAATTAGAAGAACGTCTGGATATTTCAGATGCAGATTTGTCTTTAATGCCTGAAGGTGGAGCCTTCTCCATGACCATCGCGCAAAATGCCGCGGTGGTATACGTGGCAGACCCCATTGCTCAACACGTGCTGGTTATCGACTTAGAAAGTGGTGAAACCACTGGCGATATTGAGCTCGATTTTGTGCCATCTGCTGTTACCTGGCTGGGTATTGCAGAAGCTCACTAATCTTGCAGGTGTCCTCGCCCGGGAGTTTTCGGGTGAGGACAAAGCACATCACAGGAGGACAACACAGATGAGTGCAAGTAACACACAGTCTCGAAGTTTGAAGGTCTGCGTTCTGACGGCGTTTTATCTGACCTGTAGCCAATCTGCTCTGGGAGCCGGACAGGCCCATGTCCACGGCCATGGTAAATTGCTGATTGCCCAGCAAGGGATTCACTGGCAGCTTGAGTTCACCCTGCCGGCGGCTGATATGGTGGGGTTTGAGCATGCCGCCCATAACGAGCGGGACAAAGAACACCTGCAACACATTGCCGAAAAGTTAGCTTCCTCTGCCAATGTGTTTACCACCAGAGGCGGCGATTGTCAGATAGCTGAGCAGGAGGTGAATCTACCGGGAGCCGGTCACCACGAAGGTGAGCATGAGCACGAAGCTCACACAGAGCACAAGGCATCTCACGCCGATGTCAGTTTACATTATCAGTTGCAATGTAGTGGCGACCTGCAAAGCCTGACGCTGCGATTGTTTGATATGGCACCGTCGCTGGGCGAAATAGAGGCGCAGTGGATTGTGAATGCAGGTCAGGGGCAAACCGAGCTCTCCCCATCAAAACGTGAATTGGTCTGGTAGGCAGGGTAAATATGGCGCTCCCGCAAACATGCCAAAAGCAGGACGATGATAATACGTTAAATGGATTAACGCCCAAACGCAAAGAGGTACTGAGCGTATTAACCGCAGCCGACAGGCCGTTATCGGCCTATGAAATCGTGGATTTATACAATCAAACTGCTCAAAAACCCATACATGCCATGTCGGTGTACCGGATACTGGATTTTCTGAAGTCGGTTGATCTGATAACGCATCTGCACTCGGTGAATAAATTTTTAGCCCAAGGACAGGTAGAAGCAGCAGAGCGAAACAGCAATTCGGTATGTTTATACGTCACCTGCCAACAATGCTGTGGGGTGCAAAAGCTGGTTCTTGAACGCGGCGAAGCGGCAACGATTCAAAATCATATACACCGGCTGGGCTATCAGTTATCCAGCCATTCGATAGAAGTTCCCGGGCTGTGTGAAAACTGTAGCCCGAATACCGATTCAACCATTAAGGAGTCCTGAAGTGGGACGTACTCAAACCCTTGGGGATAGACTGGCCATTGCGCTGTCATCGCTTTGCGTGATTCATTGCCTTGCAACGCCGTTGCTGTTAATTATCCTGCCATCATTTGGCGCACTGTTTGCCGACAGTCACGAGCTGTTTCATCAGATTATCCTGTTTTTCGTGCTTCCAGTGGGGCTGGCGGCGCTGGCAGCAGGTTATCGCCACCACCACAAAAACAGCGTACTGGGCAGCGGATTAACAGGCCTGGCTATTCTCTTTCTCACCGCAATGTATGGCCACGATTACCTCGGTGAGTTCGGTGAAACCAGTGCCACCATTCTGGCCTCATTAGTTATCGCTTACGCCCATTTACGCAACTACCAGTTAAGTCATAAAACGCCAAAGACAAGCAGAGAAATGGTATGAACAATCTAAAACGTTTACCGGTAACGGTGCTCTCAGGCTTTCTGGGGGCCGGTAAAACCACCGTACTGAGCCATATCCTTAACAATCGGGAAGGACTGCGCGTAGCGGTGATTGTGAATGATATGAGTGAAATCAATATCGATGCAGCGGTGCTTAAAAACGAGGTCAGTTTAAATCGCAGCGAAGAAAAGCTGGTGGAGATGAGCAATGGCTGTATTTGCTGCACGTTACGGGAAGATTTATTAATCGAGGTACGCGAGCTGGCCAACAGCGGCAGGTTTGATTACCTGGTGATTGAATCCACAGGCATCTCCGAGCCATTGCCCGTAGCCGAAACCTTTACCTTTGAGGATGAAGACGGCGTCACCCTGGCCGATGTTGCCCAGCTCGATACCATGGTAACTGTGGTTGATGCAGTCAATTTCAGTAACGACTTCGAGGAAGCGAAATACCTGCAGGAAGCCGGCGAGTCACTGGGTGAAGACGACGAGCGAAGCGTTGCCGATTTGCTGATAGACCAGGTGGAATTTGCTGATGTCATACTCATCAGCAAAACCGATTTGGTGGATGAAGCAGCCATTGCCCGGCTGAAGGCCATTTTAACCACGCTTAATACCCGGGCCCGAATCATTCCTATTTCACAGGGGAATATTGATGTGAAAGAGGTATTAGGTACCGGCTTGTTTGATTTTGGGCAGGCGCAACAGGCACCGGGCTGGCTGAAAGAAATGCGCGGCGAGCATATTCCGGAAACCGAGGAGTACGGGATCAGCAGCTTTACCTACACTGCCAGGCGGCCTTTTTATCCCCAGCGGTTTTATGATTTTCTGCATAACGAACGCGGCTACGGCAAGCTGCTGCGTTCCAAAGGCTATTTCTGGCTGGCCAGCCGACCATTTTATGCCGGTCAGTGGAGCCAGGCTGGTGGCATTGCCCGCTACGGCTATGGCGGTATGTTCTGGAAGGCGGTCGATCCTAAAGATTGGCCCGAAGACGAAGAATACCGCCAATCCATAATGGAACAGTGGCAGGAGCCATTTGGTGATATGCGTCAGGAACTGGTGTTCATCGGCCAGGATCTTAACGAAAAAGCCATCCGTGAAGCGCTGGACAACTGTTTGTTAGACGATGAAATGCTGGTAGCAGGGCGCGCTGGCTGGCAGTTATTACCCGATCCGTTTCCAGCCTGGGAGGCCTGAGCATGAGTACTGCATTTTCCTTTAGTCGTGATATTGATGTGGCAATGCCGCAGCAAGCGTTTGGTGGTCAGGCCGATGTACTGGCCGATATTTATGAGCCGCAGGTCAACATGGCAGTGTGGCAACGACCACTGGCAGGGTCCGTGCAACGTGCGGTAAAGCAGGGCATAAACGCCGGGCTTAAACTTAATGTCACAGAAGAAGTGCCGGTTAGTGAAGCGCTAAAAACACTACAGGCGAATTATTCACTCAGCCAGTGGCAGCCAGCGTTAAGTGAAGACGTGGCGGCGCTGGTGGATATGTTTGGCTGTTTGTTCGACACTGAGTTAGTGGGCCTGCGTCTGCGCACGCTTAACAGTGCCATGTGCCCGAAGTTTCATTTCGATCGGGTGCCTTGCCGTTTGGTGATGACCTATAACGGCAGTGGTACTCAGTGGCTACCTAACCAGTGTATTGCCATTAAGGATGGCAGGCTGATTAGTGATATTGATAATCACAGTAAACACATCAATACCTTGCAGGAAGGTGAGGTGGCGCTGCTGAAAGGCTCGATGTGGGCAGGCAATGAACACACGCCGCTGGTGCATCGCTCGCCGCAGGTAAAGAGCAGCCAGTCACGGCTCTTGCTCACGCTGGATGCAATGTAAAACAGCAACAATAATGGGGTCAGAGTACATTAATCCGGCTGTTAATGTACTCTGACCCCATTATTTATTATTGTTGGTGGTTTCTGAGATCGTCGGGCTGGCCATTAAAGCGGCTGATGGTGACCGCATCCATCACGTAGGCTGCAGTGCCTAACGGATCTTCATACATGGCGTTGCCCAGGATGCCGGAAACCGAATAGGCACTATTAATATCGGCCATCTTAAAGCCTCCCTTACTCACTACATAGACCATTTGGTTGGGCGCCGGCGGTGGAAAGTGCAGGCAGGCACCAAAATATGGCACCAGAAAAAAACGTAAGATATTTTGCTCGTTATCAGCTTCCAGAGGCACTATAAAGCCGTTAAGTGTTACTGCATTACCATCCAAAGTCGTTACATGCGCTGTAGACCGCATGGTGCTTTGGTAGGCTCTGTCCTGCGAGGCTTCAATAGCAGTTAAGAATTGCTCTTCCATGGGGACGGTAGGAGTTGCCTGGTATTTTTCGAGTAACCGTCGGTCTTCTGGTGGTAGTAAATCAGCCCAACCTAAGGGACTAAACTGACCAGATGTAAGGTGTTCGAGTAACTTAGCATCGGTTGTAGTGTAAAGTGGCTGATGTTCTGCAGCGCCAAAAATACCCTTGAATGGCTGGTTATCCGCATAAAATAACCGTCCGGTAAGCTCGCCAGTAAGCCCCGCTACAACAATGATCACAACATAAGCAACAACGGGGAGTCGCTTCATCCAGCCTCGACTATCAGAGTACGAGTGGTGCTAAACACAGCGCCTTCATTAATAGCATTAAGTGTTACGGTTATTTCGTGAGTGCCGGGACTGGATGGCGTAAAGGATAGATCGTAATTGTCCGATACTGCGCTGAGTTTGAAATCCTGTGCTGACAATAACTCAATATCATCGCTGGAACTGACCGTCAGGCTCACGTTGTAGTAACTTAGTGGCACTGATATACCCACACTTTGTGTGCTTTGCGTTCCCACTTTGACCACAGCCCTTCTGGCCAGTGTGACGGTTGGGTAGTTTTCCCTTTGACTCATCATGGCTTCATAGCGGTTATTGTTGTGGTAAGCCGCAAAGGCACCGAAACCGTTACCATGCATCTGACAAGCTGAAGCCATAAACGCACTGGCCGACAGAGCGCTGAAAACGGTACACAAAAAGAGTGATTTTTTCATAGTGATTTACTCGTAAAGTTGGTAGTTGTCGATATGCAGGGTGTAGGCAGAGGTACCGATATCACGCTCACTTATCTCAATTTCGAGCTTACCTTCAAACCAGAAAGGTTGTTGCAGGTGTTGTAATTCAATCCCGTCATTATAATTAACAAACAATATTTGATTTGGCGGCGGGGGCGGCATGTGCAGGCAGGCGCAAAAATACGGGACAACAAAAAACGACGTGACTCTGCGCTCTTCATTTTGTGCCAGTGGTACGATGTAACCTGGAATTCTGATGGCTTGTTGATCAAATTCGGCGATGGGTTGAGTTGAGCTTAACGCTTCTCGATAGCGCTTCGCTTTCTGATCGGTAATTTCACGCTGATTAAGCGCCGAGACGGAGTCTTGCTGTGAACCATCTTCGATGCCATTGAGAAAATCCGGTGGATCAAGCAAGGCTGCCAGGTCCTCTTTAGGCATCAATTCTGTCCATTCTACTTCCCGGTACTGGGCCGCTTCACTGCTGGTTGGCGCCAGCAAGCTTATTAATGCCACCAATAGTAATAGCGCCATAACATTCTGCAGGCGATTTTGATTGTTAAGCCCGGTAACGGCAAGGCAGGCTGCTGTCATAGATAAAGCTGTCCATTTTATAGATTATTTTAGTTATGTTATAACATTTGCTTTTCCAGTGTAAGGGTCTCCTCGATTCTTTGTCGCGAAGTCAGGGTGAGTGACCGTTTCAATTCATTCGCGAAGGGTATAATCTGGACACAACAATAAGGTGTAGTGAAAATTGACATTGCCAGAAACAAAACCAGTGCAGGCGATTAGCCTTAACAACGTGACCTATCAGTATCCCAAAAGTGACTCCCGACTGAGCTTTCCTCACTGGCAGGTAGCTCAGGGAGAGCGCTTGTTTTTATATGGGCCCTCAGGCTCGGGAAAAACCACTTTGCTAAATTTACTGGCCGGTATCCTTACCCCGGATAGCGGCTCCGTTACACTGCTGGAAAAGCCGTTTTCAACCCTGAGTGAGGGCAAGCGAGACAAATTCAGGGCCCGCCATATTGGGGTGGTTTTTCAGCAGTTTAACCTGGTGAGTCATCTAACCGTGGCGCAGAACATTACCCTGGCTGCGCATTTTGCCGGCGGCAGTCAGCCGGGCCGGGA
>JAYZXK010000451.1:0-20983 GCA_036141415.1 Pseudomonadota bacterium | reverse complement strand
CCGGTATTTGACGCCGAAAACGAAGACACTGAGCTTACCAGCGGTGGCACTCTGGCCGATATTCGCGCCGAGATTGCCTCGCTACGCAATGTATTGCAGTTTCAACTGGCGGATATGCAGCAACAGCAGCACTCGCGCCTTAAACCGCAGCAACGTTATCTGCATCAGCAGCTTTGTGACATGGGCATCAGCCAGGCGCTGGCTGCTCAATTGGTGACTTACACGCCAGCGGATTGTAATGAACGTGAAGCCTGGTTATATCTGTTAAAACTTTTGTCCAATCGTCTGACGACCAATAACGATGATATTCTTACTCAACAGGGGGTAGTGGCGTTAGTGGGGCCAACTGGCACAGGCAAAACCACCACTATTGCTAAACTGGCGGCCCGTTATGCACAAAAATATGGAGCCGACCAGGTTGCCCTGATAACGATTGATACTTACCGCATCGCTGCCTATGAGCAATTAGCCACTTATGGAAAAATTATTGGTTGCCCGGTTCGCAAAGCGCAGTCTGGTGAACAATTAGCCGATCTGCTGTTCCAGCTACGTAATAAACGCCTGGTATTGATTGATACCGCGGGCTTTAGTCAGCGTGATAGCCGCTTGATCAGCCAATTGGCAACTTTTGGTCAGGTCAGCGGTCAGCAGGTAAAAAACTATTTAGTTGTGCAGGGTAACACGCAACAGGCTACACTTAAGCACATTATAAACGCCTATAAGAGTATTGATTTGCAAGGATGTATCATCACTAAGCTGGATGAGTGCTATAGTTTAGGTGAAGTGATCAGTAATGTGATTGAAGCGCAATTGCCAGTCAGTTATGTTGCCGATGGCCAACAGGTGCCTGAAGATATTCATGTTGCAAATGCAAAATCTATAATCTCTTTAGCAGCAAAGCTTTATAAAAAGTATGGTTTGAATCATACTAATAGCAGTTCCGATGTAAACACAGCACAGGCAGTATGATTGAAGACCAGGCGAGTAGCTTACGAAAGATGAATCAATCACGATTAATCAAGGTAATAGCCGTCACTGGCGGTAAGGGCGGAGTAGGGAAAACCAACGTTACTCTGAACACCGCTATTGCAATGGCAAAACAGGGCAAAAAGGTCATGGTTCTGGATGCAGACCTTGGCCTGGCCAACGTAGACGTGATGCTGGGATTACGCGTTGAGAAGAATCTGTCTCATGTGTTGTCCGGCGAATGCACACTAGACGAGGTGCTGGTCACTGGCCCGCATGGGATTAAAATTGCCCCGGCGACCTCTGGTACCCAGTCAATGACCGAGCTGTCGCCTACTCAGCACGCGGGGCTTATTCGCGCATTCAGCGAACTGCGCTCGCAAATCGACGTGCTAATCGTTGACACCGCCGCGGGTATCTCTGACATGGTGCTGAGTTTTTCAAGAGCATCCCAGGATATCCTGGTGGTGGTATGTGACGAACCAACTTCACTTACCGATGCCTACGCACTGATTAAAATCCTCAACCGCGACCATGGTATTTTCCGCTTCAAGATTGTTGCCAACATGGTCAGAGACGTGCGCGAGGGCCAGGAGTTATTCAGTAAACTGTCTAAAGTCACCGGGCGATTCCTCGATGTTGCTTTGGAGTTGGTGGCAACCATTCCCTTTGACGAAAATATTCGCCGGGCGGTTCGTAAACAAACTGCCATTGTTGATGCTTTTCCATCATCTCCGGCATCCGTAGCAATTAGTCAGCTGGCAACAAAAGCCCTGACATGGCCTATCCCGGCGCAGCCTGGCGGACACCTTGAGTTCTTCGTTGAGCAACTAATCGCGTCGAAGGTGGCAGGGAGATAGCGTGAATAGCAAAGCTGCAGCGTACCAACAACAAACCGATAAAGCGCAGCTGGTTGAGCGACATGCTTCTTTAGTTAAACGTATTGCTCACCACTTGATGGCGCGGCTGCCAGCCAGTGTAATTGTTGATGACCTGATCCAGGCCGGAATGATTGGCCTGCTTGAGGCGGCAAGAAACTTTGACGGTAGTAAAGGCGCCAGTTTCGAAACGTTTGCCGGAATTCGGATCCGCGGCGCCATGCTTGATGAAATCCGCAAAGGCGACTGGACACCCCGGTCGGTGCATAAGAATGGCCGGGCCATTTCTGATGCGATCTCACAGGTAGAGCGTGAAACCGGGCGGGATGCACGGGATGTCGATATAGCGGCTAAGCTGGATGTGTCGCTGCCTGAATATCATCAGATGCTATCAGAGGTCAATGCCGGTAAACTGGTGGGTATTGAAGACTTAGGCGTGTCTGAAGACGTGATCGCGACAGATGAGTCGCGGGGAACGGATTCGCCGCTGGAAGATTTAATGCAAGGTTCATTTCAAAAAGCGCTGGCGCATGCTATTACTACATTACCAGAGCGTGAAGCGATCGTACTATCCTTGTATTATGACGAAGAATTAAACCTGCGGGAAATCGGCGAGGTTCTCGAGGTAAGTGAATCACGGGTCAGTCAAATTCACAGCCAGGCGATGTTAAAACTTAAAGCGCGCATGCGGTCCTGGCAGACTGGTGAGTAACATTAACTATACTAACAATATGACTATCCTCACTGGAGGCAATTTTGGATAAGAATATGAAAATTCTCGTGGTAGACGATTTTTCTACGATGAGACGGATTATCAAAAACTTACTCAAAGATCTTGGCTTTTCCAATATTCAGGAGGCTGATGATGGAAGTACTGCGCTGCCAATGCTGCAGCAGGGCGACTTCGACTTTGTAGTAACCGACTGGAATATGCCTGGAATGCAGGGGATTGACCTGCTGCGGGCGATTCGAGCGGACGACAGCCTCAAGCATTTACCGGTACTGATGGTAACTGCCGAGGCGAAAAAAGAGCAAATCGTAGCGGCCGCTCAGGCGGGAGTAAATGGCTACGTAGTTAAACCGTTCACTGCCGCTACGCTAAAAGAAAAACTAGAAAAGATTTTTGAACGTTTAGGTTAATCCAGTAACGTGTTTAACCGCCGAGGACAACTGGATGACTGATAAAAAGAAAGTCCCCATTACGCTGGATGAAGCGAAGCAGTTGGTTACCTTTCTGGAAGAAGGTGATACCGATTCTGCCAATGCCCTGCTTGACGCTGTCACCATGAAAGAGTCTGTCGAATTATTCGCTGAAGTGGGTAAGCTTACCCGTCAGTTGCACGACTCATTAAATAACTTTCAATTGGATGAACGAATTGCCGGTTTGGCAAACGAAGATATCCCGGATGCGCAGACCCGATTAACCTACGTTATTGAAGAAACCGAAAAAGCGGCTAATACTACAATGGATGCTGTTGAACAGAGCATGTCGATTGTGGAAACCATGAAAGGGCAATTAGACAGTCTGATGCCTGAGTGGAAAAAATTAATGAACCGCGAAATCGAACTCGACGAATTTAAATCCATGTGTCTTGACCTGGATAAACACCTTGAGTCTTCCGTGGCAGATGCCGATAAGATGATGGGGCTGCTTACCGAAGTGCTGATGGCGCAGGGATATCAGGATTTAACCGGTCAGGTTATCCGGCGCGTAATTGAATTGGTAAAAGAAGTAGAAGACAGTCTGGTCCACATGCTTACTGTGTTTGGCGGTGCAGAAGCGACAAAAACGGTCAAATCTTCGCAGCCGAAGGTCGAAAAAACGATTGTTGCTGAAGGGCCAATTATTGATGCCGAGTCGCGTGACGATGTGGTGTCTGGCCAGGATGATGTGGATGACCTTTTATCCAGCCTGGGTTTTTAGGGGAGCGGATACATGTCTTTTGATGTCGATGAAGATATTTTGCAGGATTTTCTGGTTGAAGCCGGAGAAATTCTTGAGCAACTCCAGGAGCAGTTAGTCGATCTGGAAAATAATCCAGAGGATAAGGACCTTCTCAATGCCATATTCAGGGGTTATCACACCGTAAAAGGTGGTGCCGGATTTCTGTCACTAACTGAACTGGTCGAAATATGCCACGGCGCGGAAAACGTATTTGACGTTATGCGCAATGGCCAGCGTTCTCTTACGCCGGAGCTCATGGATACTATCCTGCAAGCCACCGACGTTGTGGTTGAGATGTTTGAAAAGGTCAAAATGCGCGAGCCGCTGGAACCGGCTGACGCGGCGCTGGTTGAAACACTGCATAAATTGAGCAATCCGGAAACTCCGGATGAAAATATCTTTGACGACACTCAGAACGAAGCGCCCGCTGCCGAAGCTGAACCTGTTGAAGAAGAAACTTTCGAGCTGGAAGAAGAGACTGCCACTACAGGCAGCCCGTCAGAGCTGATTGAAGACATCACAGAAGATGAGTTTGAAGCGCTGCTGGATGAGCTGCATGGTACCGGTGGTGCGCCAGGCGCATCGGCCGCTAAAGCGCCAACTCCGGCGCCCACACCAACACCAGCGCCAACTGCCAGCAGCGGTGGTGATGAAGACATTACTGACGATGAGTTTGAAGCGCTGCTCGATGAGTTACATGGTAAGGGGCACTTTGGCGGTGAAGCTGCAGCACCTGCGACCCCGCCAGCGGCCAGTCCGGCTCCGCCTTCTGAGTCGGGAGGCGATGAAGAAATCTCCGATGACGAGTTTGAAGCCTTACTGGATCAATTACATGGTCAGGGTAAAGGCCCCGGCGTCGGCGTACCTAAAGCAGATAAACCGGCTGAGAAGCCACGGGTAAAAGTCGAAAACACCCAACCTGAACCGGCTAAAACCGCAGCGCCAGCGGCCAAACCGGCAGCTAAAGCGCCTGCGCCAGCCAAAGCTGAAAGCAAGCCGGCAGCTCCTGCTAAAGCAGCAGAGCCTGCCGCCAAAAAAGAAGAGAAAAAGGCTCCACCTGCAGCGCCACAGGCAGAAACAACGGTTCGGGTGGATACCCGCCGCCTTGATCAGATCATGAACATGGTTGGTGAGCTGGTATTGGTGCGTAACCGACTGCTGAGTCTGGGTATTAGTATTAACGATGAGTCAATGTCCAAGGCCATTGCTAATCTGGATGTCGTGACCGGCGACCTGCAGGGTGCTGTGATGCAGACCCGCATGCAGCCAATCAAAAAAGTATTTGGTCGCTTCCCCCGGGTGGTAAGGGATTTGGCGCGCAGCCTGAAAAAAGAAATTACCCTTGAACTGGAAGGGGAAGAAACCGATCTGGATAAAAACCTGGTAGAGGCACTGGCCGATCCGCTGGTTCACCTGGTGCGAAACTCGGTAGATCACGGTATTGAAATGCCCGACGACCGTCAGGCGGCTGGCAAACCCCGCATGGGTAAAGTTAAGCTGTCAGCGTCGCAGGAAGGGGACCATATATTACTGGTCATCGAGGATGACGGTAAGGGGATGGATCCGGATAAACTGAAAGACATTGCGATTTCCCGCGGCGTACTCGATGCCGATGCAGCAGCACGTATGTCAGACGTTGAAGCGTTTAATCTGATCTTTGCGCCAGGGTTTTCAACCAAAACAGAAATCAGTGATATTTCTGGCCGTGGCGTGGGTATGGACGTGGTGAAAACCAAGATCAACCAACTCAACGGTACAGTGAATATTGATTCTCAATTGGGTCGTGGTACCCGTCTGGAAATCAAGGTGCCGCTGACGCTGGCAATTCTGCCAACGCTGATGATCGTGGTAGGCAAACAGACCTTTGCGTTACCGCTTGGCGCGGTTAGCGAAATCATTAACATGGATATTAAAAAGACCAATACCGTAGATGGTCAGTTAACCATGATAGTGCGCTCAAAGGCGATACCCCTGTTTTTCCTCGGCGAATGGCTGATCCGTGGTCCTAAAAATATTGAGCGTGACAAAGGTCATGTGGTTGTGGTGCAAATGGGTACCAAACAGGTGGGCTTTGTGGTGGATGCCTTAATCGGTCAGGAAGAGGTGGTGATTAAACCTCTGGATGCCTTACTGCAAGGTACCCCTGGAATGGCCGGGGCAACCATTACCTCAGACGGTGGTATTGCACTGATTTTGGATATTCCGAGCCTGCTTAAGCGATACGCCCGCAAAGCGATCAAATAAGGCGTAGAGAAGAGGATTGTTATTGAATGGCTTTTAAAGTCCTGGTTGTTGACGATTCCAGCTTTTATCGCCGTCGGGTCAAAGATATTCTGAACGAAGACCGATCACTGGAAGTGGTCGGTGAAGCCGCCAACGGGCGCGAGGCCGTAGAAAAAGTTAAAGCGCTGCGCCCGGACGTGGTCACCATGGACGTAGAGATGCCGTTGATGGACGGTATTGAAGCGGTTAAGCGTATAATGGCCGAATGTCCGGTGTCGATTATCATGTTTTCGTCACTGACCCATGAAGGTGCTACAGCCACGCTGGATGCGCTGGAGGCCGGTGCAGTAGACTTTCTGCCCAAGCGTTTTGAGGACATCGCCAAAGATCGCAGTGATGCGGCAACGCTGTTAAGAACCAAAGTGCGTTTATTGGCGCGCCGGGCTCCGGTGGCGGCGCCTCGATCCCGGCCCACGCCGCGTCCAGCCAGTCTGCTGAAAAAAGCACCGCCGGCACCTGCCAAACCGGCGAGAGCAATGCCGTCTAATGCGCCTAGATCTACCTTTGTCAGAAGTTCTACTCTGCTCAGTGGAAATAAGGACACCGCTGAACCGGTTGTGATATCGCAGGTTCAGCGCAGTGGCAAACGCTATCGGTGTCTGGCAATTGGAGCTTCAACAGGCGGGCCTGTAGCTTTGCAAAAAGTGTTAACCCATCTACCTGCGCGGTTTCCTTTTCCAATTTTTCTGATTCAGCATATGCCGGGTACTTTTACCCATGCGTTTGCTGAACGGTTGAATCAGCATTGTCAGATTCAGGTAAAAGAGGCTGAACATGGCGAGGTCGTTCAGGCGGGCTGTGCCTATCTGGCGCCGGGGGGGAAGCAGATGGAAGTCGAAAAGCGCGCCGGTCATGCATATATTGTGATCAAAGAGGTAAACGCCTCGGATATTGGTTACAAGCCCAGTGTGGATATTACCTTTAACAGCCTGTCAAAAATATACGGTGGCGATACCCTGGCGGTTATTCTGACCGGCATGGGGGCTGATGGCCGGGAAGGGTGCCGGACACTGAAGTCCCTTGGTGCGAAGGTTTGGGCGCAGGATAAAGACAGCAGTGTGGTGTATGGTATGCCACAGGCGGTAACGGTCGACAGACTTGCCGAAGTGAACATTGACATTAATGACATTGGTGAATGCATTAAAACCGAAATGTCCTGATCAATAATTACTGGCAGGCGGGAGAGAAGCGTTGAAAATTTGGACCATAGCCAATCAGAAAGGTGGCGTCGGTAAAACAACCACGACGGTCACTCTGGGCGGGATACTGGCAAAACGTGGCTTTAACGTTTTACTGGTAGATATGGATCCCCATGCTTCGCTTAGCTATTACTTCGGTATTGATTCAGAAGAGCTATCCAGCTCAGTGTATGACATTTTTGCTAATCCTTCCGGCTTAAGTGACGATAAAGTACTGGATTGTTTATGTCCAAGTAAGCTCGACAGCCTGTTTATTTTGCCATCCACCATGGCCCTGGCTACCTTAGACCGGTCGCTGGGTAACCAGATTGGTATGGGCCTGGTGCTGACAAAAGCACTGCAACAAATTGAGTCGCAATTCGATTATGTACTGATCGATTGTCCGCCGGTACTGGGCGTGCTTATGGTCAATGCGCTGGCGGCATGTCAGAAGGTGATAGTGCCGGTGCAAACTGAGTTTTTAGCCCTCAAAGGACTCGACAGGATGATGCATACACTCAAAATTATGGGCAAAACCCTGTCACGGGATTTTGATACAATCATCGTGCCGACCATGTTCGATCGGCGGATCAATGCGGCTATAGCAGCCCAGAAACAATTGCTGCTGGACTACAAAGAACAGATTTGGAAAGGTATGATACCTGTGGATACCCGATTCCGGGACGCCAGTCAGATGCAGGCGCCGGCATCCATAGTGTATCCCAAAGCTCGTGGCGTGTTTGCCTACGAGAAATTACTCAACGTCCTGGATAGTGACTAATATGAGCAAAGATACACCGTTTGCTAAAGAAGAGGTGATGGAAGAATACCTCAGCAGTTTATTACGCGATGTCGAAGATCCGGCAGACGTAACGGCGCGTACCGCCAAGCTGTTAGAAAAGGCAACGGTAGAGCTGACGCCGGAGGTACCGGAAGCGGCGCCTCCACCCGCATCTCCACAAGTAAGCGAGCCGGTTGAAGCAGAACAGAAGATTGCGGCCGAAGAAGTCATCGCTGAAGTAACCGCGAGCGTTGAAGAGAAAGTTTCGGTACCGCCTCCAGGTGTGCCTTTAAAACCTCTTGAAGAACGCTTGGATAACGCGTTCCAGGCATTGTTTTTTGAAGTGGCCGGTTTAACTCTGGCAGTGCCGCTGATTACCCTGGGCGGTATTCATAACCTGACCAAAATTGGTCCGTTATTCGGTAAACCAGCCTGGTTTATGGGTGTCATGCTGCATAGGGAAGAAAAATTAAGCGTTGTGGATACTGCGCGATGGGTTATGCCGGAAAAATACGACCAAACTCTGGCAGATAAGCTAAACTATCAGTATCTCATTATGTTAGGCGATAGTCCGTGGGGGTTAGCCAGCGAAAAACTGGTTAATACAGTGACCTTAAACAAGGACGACGTGAAATGGCGTCAGGCGAATGCAAAGCGTCCCTGGCTCGCCGGTATGGTAAAAAATAAAATGTGTGCATTGTTGGATGTTGATGAACTAATATCAATGCTGAATAACGGCTTGGGCAGTAAAGACCAGGTACTATAGTCAAGTGGAGCCAAGTGCATGAGTGATGACAGAAATAATAACGCAGGCAATGTCGACGATCAGGTATTGCAATGGGTAACCTATCGGTTAGGCGAGGAAACCTACGGTATTAACGTAATGCAGGTGCAGGAAGTATTGCGTTATTCTGAGATCGCGCCGGTACCTGGGGCTCCGGATTACGTGTTAGGTATTATTAACCTGCGTGGTAACGTAGTCACCGTTATTGATACTCGTGCCCGCTTCGGGTTACCGCCGGAAGAAGTTACCGATAACACCCGTGTGGTCATTATTGAGTCTGATGAACAGGTGGTGGGTATTCTGGTAGATAGCGTTGCCGAAGTGGTTTACCTCAAGTCTTCAGAAATCGACAGTGCGCCAAATGTGGGCACCGAGGAAAGCGCTAAGTTTATTCAGGGTGTCAGTAACCGCGACGGCGAGCTGCTTATTCTGGTTGATCTCAATAAACTTCTCAGCGACGAGGAATGGGACGAGCTAAGCAGTCTGTAAATTAAACGGCCGTTCTTACTTCACATGGAAGTTAATCTGTCTTTACTGATAGCCGTTGCTGCTTTATGCCTTTCGGTGCTTTTTACTATCGTACTTTGGTTTGCCAGTCGTCGCAGCAATGCACGGCTGACCGAAACGCTGGCACAGCAACAACAACAGCTCAGCGCGCTTAAAAAGCAACTCCATATCAACGCCAGCACGCTTGAAGAGATTCAGGCGCGTAGTCTGGTGGTGGCCAAAAATACCGAACAAACCGAGGCGGCACTGGTTGCTTTACAACAGCAATTTACCGCTTTAGGCGAGCAGGATCCTGATAGTCGCCTGTATCAACGTGCCGCTGAAATGATCCAGTCGGGAGCCAGTGCCGAAGAAGTCATGCACAACTGCGATCTGCCTTTAGCTGAAGTCCAGTTGCTGATGAACATCCATCAGCCCAAGTAGGCTGGGCTGACCTTCGTTCCGCGCGAGTAAAAATTCACAAATATCATTAAAACCACCTTCACTCCAGTTTCGCTTTTCTGCCAGGTTACGCCTGCATAGCTTTTTGTTTATTTGCCTAAAGTAATTTATAAATAACTGTTTTAATTATGTTTATTGTTAAAGCCTTTACTCAATCTGGTAAATGTTTCCGTTTACTTATTGAACAGTCACGTTGTGCAAAAAAATAACTCTGATGTAAAAAAAATGTGTAAGTGATGTTAACTGTTGGCGTTCACAATGCCCTACTTAAGGCAATGTTGCACACATAATCAGCAAATTGCCTGGACACACAGAAAAATTACAGGGGTACTACTATGAACAAACTCATGATTGGCGGGGTGCTGTTATTACTCAGTGCAGCGCCTCAGGCAATGGCCAGCGTTATCACTAATGGTGGCTTTACGGATTGCAGTTATAACGGCTGGTCAAAAGACACCGACGGTGCTGGTGATATCAGCGTCCTGGACGACTTTACTATTACCAGCGGGCCGAATTGCGCCGCTGAACTGCTGGTGGACGCTGGCAATACTGAAGCCTGGTTTGCTAACACTTTATTCCAAAACATTTCGCTCAATAGTGGCGAGCAATATCGGCTCAATGTGGATTTGACAGCCGGTTCTGAGTTCAGCAGTACTGATAACGGCTTTATAGCCGACAATTTTGTGGTGGCATTTGGTGATGGCAGCGGCAGTTATTACGGCGCGGATGGCCAGCTGGGCAGCGTTTTCTCCGCCGATATTGACGGTAATAACAGCTATTCGCTTAACATTATGCTCGACGAGACTCTTTCAGCCTTCACTAATTTAAGCCTCGAATTTCAGTTACTCATTGGATTTGATGAGTTCGGCAGCGATTTTGGCGGCTCATTTCTGCAAGTAGATAACGTGTCGATTACTGCAGTAGGTGGCGACAATGTTGCCGTAAGTGCACCTTCTCAGGCGTTATTGTTTGGCCTGGGGCTGGCCGGACTGGTTTTCGTAAACCGTCAGCGTAGCACGGGAGGTGATCAATGAAACTGAACGCCTTTGCTATTGCACTTATCAGTGCCGGGCTGGCTGCCGTTACGCCGGTCAGTGCTGCCTGGCAGCCATTGAATGACGGCGTTGATACAACGTCGTCGCGAGCCACTGTAGACAGGGTCAACCGGGTTTACAGTTCGGTGGTTACCCTGACCAATACCTCTGATGATATTATCGACGGGCCTTTTCGGGTTCTGATCACTGATAGTTCTATTGCGGTCAACGGTGCTGACGGTTATACCGGTAATGGGATCCCGTATTTCGACGTCGGTGCTGATAGCCTGGCAGCGGGCGAGAGCACTGCGGTTTCAGTTTCCTTTAACCTGGAGCGTAAACGACTCAGTTTTACCCCGGTACTGGAACAGGATAATCCCAACATCGGTATTTATGCTGAGGCAGAAGGCGGCGCAGATGCCACATTAAACTACCTGGGCATGGACCTGATTATAGAAAACGGCGAGCCAGGGTACGTAACCGCACTGGTGAATGCTACCACGCCACCGGAAGATGACAGCCGGGTCGGTGAATTACTGGTTAATTTCAACCAGGCCGGCACCTATAACCTGTATGCACGGCTTCGTGTGGGGCCAGAAGGGTTTAGCGATGACAGTATGTATATCCCTTCGGCGCTGGGGAGTGCTAATGAGTGGATCCTGGTCAATGGTATCAGCGGCTATGCTGCGCCAGGCGAGCCCGGTTATGAACCGGATACCGTGGTTGATAGCGGTGGAGAGGCTAACTTAGAAGCCTTTATGTGGGTGGCTATCCCGGATGGCGAATATACCGTTGCCGATAATAATGTGACCGAAGTCTTCCGCTATGCCAGCCGTGAGGATGGTCTGGACATTGATAAGTTTGTGTTTGCGCCAGCCGGGCTGACCTATACCGTCGACCAGTTGGAAAATGGTTTACCGGGTGAAATCGTTACACCACCGGAAACCTACACGCCATCTGGTCCGCCATTAGCCGACGGACAGCCTAAGTTTTTAGGTGGCGTTTGTTGCGGCGCACAGCGGCCAAACTTTGAGGCCTACTGGAATCAGGTGACTGCAGAAAACGCCGGTAAGTGGGGCTCTGTCGAATCAGTGCGCGATCAGTACAACTGGACAGCACTGGATGAAGCCTACAACCTGGCGAAAGATAACGGCTTTATCTATAAACATCACGTCCTGGTGTGGGGCAGCCAACAGCCTGGTTGGATAAGCGATTTGTCGCCGGCTGAACAGCTCGACGAAATCCTTGAGTGGTATCAGGTTGTTAACCAACGCTACCCGGCGATGGATTATATCGAGGTGGTGAACGAATTCGATAATGCGCCGCCGGATGGTGGAAATGGGCGGCCGGATTACGTTGATGGCCTGCGCTTGTACGCGCCTGAAGTGACAGCAGAAGTGGAAGCTTTCTTCATCGCCCGGGGGGATGATGAGACTACGGCAGCACAAAAAGCTGAAGACTACGATTGGATAGTGAACGCCTTCCAAATGGCACGGGACATTTTCCCGGCCAATACTCAGCTAATGTTTAACGAATACAGCGTCATTAACTCTGACGCCAGAACCGACAAGGTGATTGATTTAGCCAACCTGCTGCAATCGAGGGGCCTTATTGATGCAATTGGTTTCCAGGGGCATGCCTTTTCAACCGGTGGCCCCCTTGAAACCATGCTCAGTAATATCGACCGGATGGAAAGTCAGACAGGGCTGGATATTTATCTGACGGAGCTGGATGTTGACGGTGCTGATGAACTCACTCAGCTACTGGAGTATCAACGTCTGTTTCCGGCATTCTGGACGCACCCGGCAATCAAAGGGATAACCATGTGGGGGTATCTGCCTGGCCACTGGCGTGAAGAGCAGGGCGCCATCCTGGCCTACGACACCGGCGTAGAAAAAGCCGCGCTTAAATGGCTGAAAGGCTATGTTCGCGAACTGGCGCCGCAGTTTAATCAACCATCGCTAATCACTGTGGATGAAACCACCGAAGTGGGCATGCAGGTGGCAGATTTAGTCTCTTATGATTATTTGGGCAACCCTCATGATCAGACTTCAGCGGTGCAGTGGACGGTGTTGAGTGGCAATGAAGACGGCTTGTTTGCGCTGGATGCACAAAGCGGCAAAATCAGCGTGGCTGCGCCGTTAAATCCCGGGTTATATGATTTGTACATTCAGGTAGTTGAGGGCGAATACCCCAGCTTTACCCGTCAGGTGCAAATTGTGGTGCCCGGCGATGATTTGCCACCCGAGGTAATTGAGTACGACTTCAGTGATGGCTCGCAGGGTTGGCGTGGTGACTACGGCACATCGGCAACGGTAGGTTATGACGGCAGTATACCTGCGGCGTTATTAATACCAGACTGGGCTGGCCGCAATGCACAGGAGTATATCGAAGAGATCAGTATGACCGATCTTAACGGCGCTAATCTCAGCTATACCGTAAATGTTACGCAGGCCCAGGTCGATGGTGGCATGACTATCCAACCCTATGTGCAAACAGGTGGACCAAACTATACGCGTATCTATGGTCAGGCTGTCGTGCCGGTAGCTGGTGAAAATGTTATTACCTTTGCCCCTGAGGACAATGGTGCCGGCGATCTGGCCATTATCCAGCGCCTTGGATTGCAACTGAATGGTCCGCTAAGTGAAGGCACCGATGACGTGGTTGAAATGACTTATGTCAGACTGGAAATTCCTACGGAGTTGCCCAGCGCTGAAACAGTAACTTACGACTTTATCAACGACAATGAAGGCATGCGCGGTGATTATGGGACCAACGCCAGCGTTATCCATCGTCCGGCACTGGAGGCAGTTAGCCTGCAGCCAAATGACAGCAGCGAAACCCATAACTACATACTGGGCGTGCCGAGCCGGGATTACAGTGGCGCGGCGATTACCTACACGCTCAATGTCAGTAGTGAGCTGGCTGCTAGTGGACTGAGTGCGCAGGGGTATGTACAGACGGGCGAGCCAAATTACGCGCGCATTTACGGCTCACTGGAACCTCTATCAGCAGGTAGCAACCTGTTTACCTTCTATCCCCAGGATGACGGTAACGGCAATATTCAAAATATCGAACGCATTGCCTTGCAGATAAATGGTGCTTTTGTTGCTGATGAGGACAGCGAAATCCTTATTGAGCGCATTGATGCTGACTTCCCTTAATCCTTGATTAAGGCGATAAATTAAAGCCCCGCTGGTCGGGGCTTTTTACTGATCGCTGCAAATCCAGCCACATTCACCGGCAAGGAGGCGATAAATCACTTACACTTCGGGTAGCATCGCTTTGGATATAACTAAACGTTTAGACGTCTAGACGTAAAGATGTTGACATTGGTCGTACTTTAGCGACAATAGCTGCATAACCACATTGCCCGGAGTTGCCATGCCAATCAGGATCCCAGAAAATCTGCCCGCACAAAACGTCTTATTGGGTGAGAATATTTTCACCATGGATAGTCAGCGAGCGGCGAGTCAGGATATTCGCCCCATGGAAGTGGCTATTCTCAATTTAATGCCGAATAAAATTGAGACCGAAGTTCAGTTATTAAGGCTCCTTTCTAATACGCCGCTGCAAATCAATGTGGACTTAATCCGAATCAATGACTTAACCCCTAAGAATACGCCTCAGTCGCATATGGATGCGTTTTATCATGACTTCAGTGACGTAGTAGAGAAGCGTTACGATGGTCTGATTGTTACCGGCGCACCGCTGGCCTTGCTCGACTACGAAGACGTGAATTACTGGGATACCATGAAAACCATTCTGGAATGGGCCAACCGGCACGTGCAGTCTACCTTGTATTTATGTTGGGCCGCCCATGCCGCAATGTATCACTTTCATGGCATTCAGCGCATATTGCGTGAGGAAAAACTGTCTGGCGTGTTTCACCACCGGGTGAATGATCCGCGCAATGAGCTGCTACGGGGCTTCGATTCTGAGTTTTACGCGCCGCATTCCCGCTATGGCTACATAGATCCGGCCGACTACAACAGTATTCCTGGTCTCAGCGTGATTGCCGAATCCGAGGAAGCCGGAGCTTACGTAGTGGCGTCGGATGATAAACGGATGGTGTTTATCACCGGTCATCCGGAATATGATCCCGAGACGCTTAACGATGAGTACGTTAGAGATCTTAACGCTGGCTTAGAACCAAAAATTCCGTGTAACTATTATCCGGATGACGACCCGGGCAAGCCACCCGTGGTAAGATGGCGCGCACATGGCAGTTTGCTATTTACCAATTGGATAAACTACTACGTTTATCAGACAACGCCGTACGATTTAAATCAGCTGGTCGAGAAAGATCAGCGCAAGAGGTAGCACGTGAGCCGATACACAGACAAACAGATATTCGATCTGGCCGCCAACCGCATTCTGATCCTGGATGGTGCCATGGGTACCATGATCCAGCAGCACAAGCTGGAAGAAGAAGACTACCGCGGAGAGCAGTACAAAGACTGGCATTGCGATATTAAAGGCAATAACGATCTGTTGGCGATTACCCAGCCGGACATTATCTATGACATCCATTGTCAGTACCTTGAGGCCGGTGCAGATATCATCGAAACCAACACCTTTAATGCCACCACGATTTCCATGGCCGACTACGATATGCAGGCCATTTCAAGAGAAATCAATGTGGCGGCTGCGCAGCTGGCCCGTAAAGCCTGTGATGAATTCACCGCAAAGAACCCGGATAAACCACGCCTGGTGGCCGGCGTTATCGGGCCAACCAGCCGTACGGCGTCAATATCCCCGGATGTAAACGACCCGGGCAAACGCAATGTTACCTTTGATGAGCTGGTGGAAGCTTACACTGAGAGCTGCGAAGCCCTGATTGAAGGCGGTTCAGATCTCATCCTCATCGAAACCATCTTTGATACGCTCAATGCCAAAGCGGCAGCGTTTGCGGTTGAAGGCGTGTTCGAAAAATTAGACCTGCGGTTACCGGTGATGATTTCCGGCACCATAACCGATGCCTCCGGGCGTACGTTGTCTGGTCAGACTGCCGAAGCGTTTTATTACTCCATGCGGCATATTAAGCCGGTGTCATTTGGTCTCAATTGTGCGTTAGGACCAGATCTGCTGCGCCAGTATGTTGAAGAAATTAGTAATGTGGCCGAATGCCTGGTATCGGCTCACCCCAATGCTGGCTTGCCCAATGAATTTGGTGAGTACGATATGGAAGGGCCTGAAATGGCTGAGCACATTCAGGAATGGGCTGAGTCCGGGTTAGTGAACATTGTTGGTGGTTGTTGTGGCAGCACGCCGGATCATATTCGCGACATTGCCAATGTGGTTGCCGGCGTGGCACCGCGTGAAATTGTTAAGCTTGAGCCGAAGATGCGTTTATCCGGCTTAGAACCCTTCGTGCATTGAGGAATAGTTGTGTCTGCAGAATTTTCCAGTTTTATTAATATCGGTGAGCGCACGAATGTCACCGGCTCTGCCAAATTCAAACGTCTTATCCTCGAAGGCGATTACGAAACGGCGCTCGACGTAGCCCGCCAGCAGGTAGAAAACGGCGCACAAATTATCGATATCAACATGGACGAAGCCATGTTGGATTCGGTTGAGGCCATGCAAACCTTTCTTAATCTGATTGCCTCAGAACCCGACATCAGCCGGGTGCCGATTATGATTGACTCATCAAAATGGGAAGTCATTGAGGCCGGCCTCAAGTGTGTGCAGGGTAAGGCGATTGTTAACTCCATCAGCCTTAAGGAAGGTGAAGAGAACTTTATTCACCAGGCCAAACTGATTAAGCGTTACGGCGCGGCAACGGTGGTCATGGCGTTTGATGAAAAAGGCCAGGCCGACACCAAAGAGCGTAAAATTGAAATTTGTCAGCGCAGTTATCAGGTGCTGATTGAAAAAGTCGGTTTTGCGCCGGAAGACATTATTTTCGATCCGAATATTTTTGCCGTGGCAACCGGGATTGAAGAGCACGACAATTACGCGGTGGACTTTATTGAAGCCACCCGGGTGATCCGCCAAACCTGCCCGCATGTGCACGTGTCTGGCGGTCTGTCGAATATCTCGTTTTCGTTTCGCGGTAATAACCCGGTGCGTGAAGCCATGCACTCGGTATTCTTATATCACGCCATCCGCGCTGGGCTGGATATGGCCATTGTTAATGCCGGTCAGCTGGAAGTGTACGATGAAATTCCAGCCGAACTGCGTGATGCGGTAGAGGACGTTATCCTCAACCGCCACAGCGAGGCTACCGATAAGCTCCTTGAGCTCGCCCCTAAGTATCAGGGTGATGGCAAGGCGGTGGTGAAAGAAGATCTTGCCTGGCGTGATTTGCCGGTTAATAAACGGCTGGAACATGCGCTGGTAAAAGGTATCACCGATTTTATCGAAGACGATACCGAAGCCGCTCGTCAGGCAGCGGATAAGCCACTGCACGTTATTGAAGGGCCGTTAATGGACGGCATGAACGTGGTGGGCGACCTGTTTGGTGAAGGTAAAATGTTCCTGCCACAGGTAGTGAAATCTGCCCGGGTAATGAAAAAAGCCGTAGCTTACCTGCAACCTTACATCGAAGCCGAGAAGTCTGAAGATACCAAAAGTAACGGTAAGATCCTGCTGGCGACGGTGAAAGGCGATGTCCACGACATTGGTAAAAATATCGTAGGCGTAGTACTTCAGTGCAATAACTTTGAAGTGGTAGACATGGGCGTAATGGTGCCCTGTGCAGCCATTTTGCAAAAAGCCAGAGAAGAAAACGTCGATATGATTGGCTTGTCGGGGCTGATTACGCCGTCACTGGATGAGATGGTCCACGTAGCCAAAGAAATGGAACGGCTGGATTTCGATCTGCCACTGCTGATTGGCGGCGCAACCACTTCTAAAGCTCATACCGCAGTAAAAATTGAGCAGAATTATCATGCGCCGGTGGCTTATGTGCCTAATGCCAGCCGCGCGGTAGGTGTTTGCCAGAAACTGCTGAATAGAGAATCCCGCGACATCTTCGCCAAAGAACTGGCCAAGGAATACGACATCGTACGTGACCAGCATGCCCGTAAAAAGCCACGCTCCAAGCCGATAACACTGGATGAAGCCCGAGCCAATGCCCATGTGCCGGACTTTAGTGTGCCGCCGGTAACGCCGAACAAACTCGGTGTAACGGCTGTTGCGGCGGATATTGCTACCCTGCGCAAGTACATCGACTGGACGCCGTTTTTCCTGACCTGGTCACTGGCCGGTAAATACCCGCGTATTTTAACCGACGAAGTAGTAGGGGAGCAGGCTCAGTCATTATTTGATGATGCTAATGAAATGCTCGATAACCTGATTGCCAACGGTGGGCTGGAAGCAAAAGGCGTTATAGGCTTATTCCCGGCCAATCGCCAGGAAGACGACGTGGTCATTTATACCGATGAGTCACGTACAGAAACCCTGGGCGTGTCTCATCATTTGCGTCAGCAAACGCAAAAGCCAAAAGGTGCTAACTATTGCTTAAGCGATTTTGTGGCCCCAGTTGGTTCAGGCATTAAGGATTATATTGGTGCTTTTGCAGTCACCGGCGGTATAGGCGAGGATGAGCTGGCAGCTCAGTATGATGCCCAGGGCGATGATTACAACGCCATTATGGTTAAGGCCGTGGCCGATCGTCTGGCCGAAGCCTTTGCCGAGTATCTGCATGAACGCGTACGTAAAGAGTTCTGGGGATATGCCGCGGATGAAAACCTGGATAACGACGCTCTGATCCGCGAAAAATATCAGGGTATTCGCCCGGCGCCCGGTTATGCCGCTTGCCCGGAACATACTGAAAAGCAGCTTATCTGGGATTTACTCGACGCCGAAAAACATACCGGTATGACACTCACCGAAAGCTACGCTATGTGGCCGGGTGCCTCTGTTTCTGGCTGGTATTTCTCTCACCCTGAAGCCCGGTATTTTGCAGTGGCGAAAATTCAGCCTGATCAGCTGGAAAGTTATGCCGAACGTAAAGGTTGGGATCTGCAAACGGCCGAAAAATGGCTGGCGCCTAACCTGAGCGATTAACGCTTATGTCCAAGCCCTTTAGTCAGGCCTGCGAAAATAACAAAGCACCGATTCTGGCGGTGCTTCGTGATGCCTTTGAGCAGGCCAGTAACGTGCTGGAGATCGGCAGCGGTACCGGACAACATGCGGTGCACTTTGCTGCCGGCTTGCCTCATCTGCACTGGCAAACCAGTGATGTGCCAGCGCATCATGAGGGGATTAACGCCTGGGTTAACGAAGCCGAACTGCCAAACCTGGCTGCACCAATTCCCCTGCATATTGGCCAGGATCCCTTCCCGGAAAATGGCTTTGATGCGGTCTATTCGGCCAACACCGCGCACATTATGTTTGCCCATGAGGTGCAACAGATGATGGCGGGTATTGCCAAACTGTTACCTGCTGGCGGGATCTTCTGCCATTATGGCCCGTTCATCTATCAAAACGCCTTTTCCAGCGTCAGTAATGAAGCTTTTCATTATAGTTTGCTGGAGCGTGGACTTGGCGGCTATAAATCTATCGAAGAACTTATTGTGTGGGCGGGCGATTCCATGCAACTGACCGATATCATTGATATGCCAGCCAACAACCTCTGTCTTATCTGGCGCAAACACGCCTAATCATCCTGTACTTTTTTATGCCTGCTCCTGCCAGATTTAACGGTCAAGGATTTGTGCGTGATGACGATATAAATAATATTGCGAAAGGCCTGATATTAAACTAATTTTTTAAGTACAGAATGCGGGCACCACGCCCGATAATGTCTTCAGGGCACTTGCCGGCGTCAGCCCCGGGCTATGACGGCCAAAGGATAAAAGAAGTGAGAAGAATGTGATTGCAGTTTCTGCTAATGCCAGAGAGGTAACCTTTTCTACCGACGAACTTATCGTGAGCAAAACCGATTTACGCGGCAACCTGACTTACGCAAACCGGCACTTTATGCGGGTGTCCAACTTTGCTGAAAGTGAGTTGCTCGGCCAGCCTCACAACATTATTCGTCATCCGGATATGCCCAGAGGCGTGTATCACGCGATGTGGAAAACCCTTAAATCCAAACACGAATTCTTTGGGTTTGTTAAAAACCTGACGTCCGATGGCAATTTTTACTGGGTGTTTGCCAACGTCACGCCTGACTTTAATAAAGGCAATGTGGAAGGCTTTTTCTCTGTTCGCCGCCAGGCACCGGGAGCCGCACTGGGGGTTATTGAGCCGGTTTACCGCCAGATGCGGGAAATAGAACAGCGCAGTCGCAAAGAAACGGCGCCAACCGATTCCTGGAACTGGTTACAGGAACACATAAAAGCCGAAACCGGCCTGAGTTACGAAGAGTTTGTTATCGGACTCTACGAAGAGCACTGTTAAGGGAATGGCTATCATGAAAGAAAACACCAGTAACGTCAGTAAAAACATTCCCTTCTTATCGCAGAAGTTTTTAATAAACTGTGTGGTATTTATTGTGTTAACCGTTGTCCTCGCGGTGTACAGCATCATTGCTAATGGCATAGGGTTTGTAAACGTAAGTTCGCCGATAATCGCAGTGGTGTTTGCTATTTATGCTTATCGCGACCATCAGCGCCCAATTGATGCTCTGAGCGCCATACATTTAACTCTTAAAGAAGCGATTCAGGGCAATACTCACGTGCGGGTCACGCAAACCCGCGGACTGGGCGAAGTGGGTAAGGTCGCCTGGGAACTTAACGATTTTCTCGATATTGTCGAGACCAACTTTAAAGAGTTGTCTAACAGTTTTGAACGGGCAGGCAAAAGACAGTTTTACCGCAAAGGCCTGGTAAAAGGCCTGCCTGGTGAATTTGCAGAGATCATGAACAATGTTAACGGTGCCATTGGCGCCATGGAAAAGGCTGATACCTTTGCCCGCCAAAACCGCCTGCTCAGCGAAATGCACCATCTCAATACCAGTAACCTGCTCGATAATCTCAAAGATAGTCAGAGTCAGATGGTTATTCTATCGGAAAAAATGGATGATGTACTCAACATTGCCGGCGAGAGTAAACACGGCGCTGATCGCAGTGCGAAAACGGTAGGCGAGCTTAAGGTTTCCATCGAACAGGTGAATGAGCGCATGGTGTCAGTGGAAGAGACGGCTAATCTGTTAGCCCAGGAAAGTAGCCGCATTGCCGAAACTGTTAAGCTGATAGGCGATATTGCTGAACAAACCAATTTACTGGCCCTC